>DASYSB010000013.1:0-19557 GCA_036003785.1 Nitrososphaera sp. | reverse complement strand
CACCGCCTCTCTTTGATCTTGTTTAGTATTACTGCTAATGAAAAGCTGCCCCGTGCCGTTTCCTTCATGAATGGCCTTAGGCCAAGAAGCGGCAAGAATTACATCAATCCCATCTAGGCTGATGTCACCATAGCTTCCCTTGCTGATATGAAATAAGTCCAGTGCTCTACAAAATCCGTACGTTGGAAAGCCGTTAAAGTTGCACGGGCAGCCATACTCGCAGTTGCATGTTTCGATGTAATCTGCCTTGATGTTCCACTTTGGGATCTGGATAGTCGACATGACGCATGTCAATATAATGTGGAATATTTTAAGATTTGCGGAACATCATTAATATGCTCTGTAGTCGTCGCCAAGGACCTGCGATGCTATCTTTAGCTTGAGCACCTCGTTTGCTCCCTCATAGATGATTGTCGCGCGCGCATCTAGAAAGTGCCTTGCGACCCTTGCAGTCTTGCGGTATCCAAATGAGCCGAACACTTGGACAGAACTGTTTGCCACCTCAAATGCACAGTTGCTTGCGTGGAATTTGGCAATTGCCGCCAGTGCATCAGCTTCCCTTCTGAGCGCAGAGTATTCCTTATTCTCTCGGGCAAGCTTGGATGGGCGTTTGTCTGACTTGATGCCTTCAACATAATCGTGTAGCTTTTGCCTTGCCATAGCTGCTCTGTAGACTAGCCAGCGCGAACTTGCAATGTTTACTGCGATCCTTGCGATGTGATCCTGTATCAGCTGTTTTCTGGCAAGCGACGAACCATGCTGTTTCCTTGCCTTTGAATGTGTGACGCATTCTTGCAAGCAATCCTCCATGACTCCTACCGCTCCGGCTGCCACGCTGAGTCGGCCGTCGATGAGCGCGCTGTAGGCGATTTTGAGTCCTTGACCTTTCTTGCCAAGCAGATTCTTTTTTGGGACAAGGCAGTTGTCAAAATAGATTTCAGCATTCTTGACGGTGAGAAGACCCATTTTGTTTTTCATTTCTTCAGTCCGAAGACCCGGAGAGTCGTGCTCGACAATGAATGCAGAGATCTTGCCGCTGTCAGGGTCCTTTGCATAGGTGGTTATAACGTTTGCAAATGTGCCGTTTCCGATCCAGTGCTTTTTCCCTTTCAACACATAATGGTCGCCTTTTGTTTCGAATGTTGTAGTCATCGAAGATGGGTCGCTTCCGGCTGCCGGCTCTGTGAGCGCAAACGCCATTATGCTCTTGCCGGTCATTGTGTCTGGCAGGTACTCTTTCTTTTGCTCTTCGCTTCCCCACCCCTGCAAAACCAGCTGGCCTATTGAGGTGTGCACTGAAAAGAATGTCCGCAACGAAGCTCCTTCATGCCCGATCCGCTCCACTGCAAGGGCGTAGGTTAGCATGTCGTACCCAAGGCCGCCATACTTTTTTGACAAAGGGCAACCGAGCATTCCAATCCCGGCAAACGCCGGGACGATCTTGTCGTTGAATCTTTCTTCAAGGTAGCATTTTTCTTCATAGGACCGTATCGATCTGCATGAGCCATCAACCTTTTGCAAAAACTGGTTTTGATCAGAAGAAAGGTCAAAGTTCATCTGCGACAAGTTAGAGTAGGACATGCAGGGATGATTTGCTGCGTGTAGGTATAAAAGCCAGCCTTGGCCAGCATGAGCTGCATGAGGTTTGAAGATTTTACAGTCGGCCAGACCTTTGTTGCTTCAATAATGATAAGTAAGGCAGATTTTGACAACTACATTTCTTTTGCTCGAACAAAGAACATCCTGCTCTAAAATCTGCAGCTTGCGGAAAAAGAAGGCATCAAGGGCATTGTGTTACCGGGAAGATCGATATTAGCTCGCGCCGAAGGAGAGATGACTCGACTTCCAGCATTTTCAGACTGTGTCATGTTGCTCTATGGTATGGACGGTGACCCTACCTGGAACGACCGCAATACAAGGTTCCTGGGCGAGGTCTATGTAGGAGAGGAGCTTGAGGTGAAATACCTTATTTCGGAAAAGAAAGAGGATAAGGGCTATGGCCTACTTGCAATTGACTTTGAAATAAGTAGAGACAAGAGGCTGGTCGTAGTTTCGCGCAAGAATCTCTACAGGATAAAGAAATAAGTCCTTTAGGTTCAGGCAGTATTAAGCCGAAACCCAACCCTAACTGTTATTGAAGGAATTTAGCCATGTGAAAATAACAATATTCGCTGTAGGCATAGAATCTAATCATAGAAAAAGCCATCATTTGATATTTCAATAAGCCAGTCTACATTAATGGCAGGAAAGTTTCACTGTCAACAGTGCATGGGCGAATTGGTAAAATACAGGGGAACGGTCCTGATCGGAGAAGTGAAAGGATGGAAATGCGTATTTTGTGAAAAGTTTTATCACACGGAGGATCTCGTTCGTGCCATTCTGACTGTATGAGCTAGAAGAACCGCCGGAAGAGACCTGATGTGAACCCGCCCCCGAGAAGGTCGCCCCAAATGAAAAGCCCTATCGCCGCGGCAAACGTCAGTACCCAGACTAGCTTGTTCCATGAGAAAATCTTTTGGCCGTCAAGTCCCATGAAAGGAATCAAGTTAAAGAACGCAATGAACCCGTTGAACCTTACGCCCGCGAGTAATATATCAATATCAGAACCTACGGCTCTTGCCGCTATGATGTAGGAAAGTAGAAACCCAGTCCCCATCGCTAGGTTAGTCAGCGGACCAATCCATGAAACCTTGCCACTGCGGCTCTGGCTGAGGTTGCCGCTAACCCAGACTACCCCGGGCGCTATGAACTTGAAAGGAATAAACGGGAGCGCAGAGAATGCCGTGATTACTGCCCCATACAGTAACAACCTAAACTCTGCCCATGCTCTGTAGAATTGTGCAAGGAACTTGTGGCCAAGTTCATGTATGATAAAGGCGCTAATGAAGATGACGATAAAGTCCCATCTGAACTGAAACCTGTAAAAGGACATGCCCACGGCGGTTACAAGCGCAGTGGCTATCACAAGGTGGAGGACCTCGGTCTTTGAGAACCGCAAGTAGATCATGTCGTACAGTGCAGACTTGATGCGTTCTTGCGGCAGGCCTGCCCTTCCATGTACGTGCTCCAGAAATTCTCGATCCCTTGCTGGCTGCTGAAGGTATTCCTTCATGAATAAGCAGTTATGATTGGGCGGCAGTCTGTGGACAGAACAGAAACTTCCATCGCAGTAACGGCATTTGAACGGGATTGCCTCGTCAGTACCACAATGGTCGCAGCGCATTTAGTGCAACTTCTTATACGTTCTAATCATTATTAAATCAAGGCGCCAGGTCGTTATCGATTGTTGCTGGATTCGACATCATCGAAAAGCGAGGGCTCATAGGTCCAGTTAGCATCATGATTGGGTCGAGCGCCAGCCTTCAAAAGGAACGTCGCGCAGTTGTGTGTGGCCTGATGCTTTCTCGTGATCACTCGCGTCCAACTTGAAGAGAAAGACTATCTTGCATTCGGCGCAAAAATAGATCCTGTCAAGTTTTTGTACAGTTACCCAGGACTCTGATGCCATCATATTGCTGCTCTTAACCATTAAAGCTATAAACACTGTGGATTAACAAAATAGACGCACAATCGGAAGAATGTTTACTTTGTCATTAATCAAGCACTTTTTAAAACCCCCACATGTACATATCTTCATCAAGTATGGACAAGCTGCAGAAAATACTTCTCATTGCATTGATTTCGACGTCAGCTGGAGCCTGGATTGCATCACAGGCTTTTCAGAATGACATAATGGTTGCCATGAATACGCCTTACAATCTCCTGTCCATCTCGCTTTTTGCGGCAGTCTGGACGGCAGGAATGGCTGCAATGATGTTCCCGGCCATATCACCTGTCATTCTGCTGTACAGTAAGCTTGTCAAGAACAGCTATAGCAACACAACTCTGGTAGTTGGAGATGGCAAGGGACCGTACTCTGTCAAGATGGTGCTGTTCGTTGGCTGCTACCTTGCAGTTTGGGCTTTAACAGGCCTTGCGCTTCTCTTTGGCTGGTCACTCCTGCTAAACAGTGCAGTCGCCGCCACAGGACATTCAAGTGCCATTTACGGCTTGATCCTTATAGCCGCCGGCGCATACCAATTCAGCCCACTCAAATCAAAGTGCCTTGGATACTGCGAATCACCGATGAGCTTTTTCATGAGAAGGTGGAAAAGCGGAACTGCCGGCGCCGCAACTATGGGAACATACCACGGTCTATACTGCCTCGGATGCTGCTGGCCGTATTTTCTGCTGATGGTGGCGCTTGGGTGGATGCACTTTTTATGGATGGCACTCTTTGCCGGGATAATCTTTGGCGAAAAGATATGGTCGCGTGGAATATGGGTTGCAAGGACAGCAGGAATCGGGCTTGCCATTGCAGGCATGATAACTGCGTTAGGCATAGTAAATATTTCCGGCCATGATGCCATCCGAATTGATCAGGGACTGCCCGACATGAACATGCAGGCGCAAGTGCCCGCAGAAGATCAGATGTCAGACAATGGCATGGATATGTAATCAATCCGAAAGTCCGCTTGCCCTATCTCCACTCATGGCACCAGACAAAATATTTCAAGTATGGCCGAGCCGCGAGCCGGCGAACACAATTACTGCCACACTAGCCAGAGAGAGGGAGCTTCTCGATATCAATCAGGCGGTTCATGTTGATGTTGGCAGGCACTTTTTTCCTCTCCATGCTCTCTACCTGCGGGTGGCATGAGTAGCAGTAGCCGCACCGGAAGCAGATGTAAGGCGACCTCTTGTTGCACCATCTGCAGTGTCCGTATTTGTGCTCTAGTGGCGAGAGGAATTCATGCATACAATAGATAATTGTCGAATCCAACTAAAAGACCTTTGTGAAGTTGCCCACCATGAGAATATACTATAGAAAATGGCCGAATTTTTACAATTTTTCCATTCCAAAAATGAGGTTTTTATAGACAACTGTCGTCAATTATGCTCAGGACAAGGCCGTGGGAGAAAGCAAGGACGACTTTCTGGAAAGCTTTTGCAATGGTGTATTAGCAAAGGACCACTTTATCCGGTTCGCCGGCGTGTCCAATCACTTCGGGCACCTAATAGCGACCGCCTACAGGGATGGCCTCATCCCACTCATGACGCACGAAGAGACGTCGAGATATGCAGTCCAGGCGGCAATCCGCGCGGCAACAAGGGAAACTTTTGAAACAAAGATAGGAGAGCTGCAATTCTCAATGAGCAGATACGGCAAGCTGGTTAGGGCGACCATCCCAATCAAGTCGTCAGGCAAGAACAAGTTCCTGTTGCTGCTGTCCTTTGACGTTGACGCGGAATCCGATTCGATAATCAACAAGAAGATTCTGCCCTACGTAGTGGAAAACAAGGACTACTTCATGTAATTAGGGAATCAGGTCCAAAGCCATTTTCAGCTCTGCCATTTCCTTCTCTACCGCATTTCTGTCGACTCCGTCGTGGCATGCGCGTAGGAGCATTTCACACGCCCCTATCTCTGCTAGCAGAATGTCCCTCTTGTCAAGGCACAAGCTGTGAGAGCCGTCCACGAACTTGTACGCCACTCGCTTGTTCTTGTCGCCGCATGTGCGAGCTTCAATGAGCGCGTCTTCGCCCTGTGCTATGTTCATGCTATGCACCCCGCGGCGGGCTGCTGCAGCTGTATGACATTCACCTTTGAACCACATGATGGACATCCGCTAGGGCTGTAGCTGAAAAAAGTGGCGCACCAGAAGCACGAATCGCATATGACAAACTGCAATTGCAATTTCTTGTAATTTTCGACGAGTAGATTTTGGGAAGACAATTTACATTCACTTGCGAGTATACCAATTAAAAAATAACGGTGTTGAATACTAGAATACTCTTATGGTGCATTCTAGCGTGGATTAGAACTATTTTTATCATACATTCCATTATAGGATTATGTGAGGAAGCGCAGCAGCCCCGATATTATTGCAACAATACTTGAAGCGGCAAACGGAGGCATAGGGAAGACAAAGCTGCTAACGAAAGCTAACCTCACCAGTACACAACTCAGGAAGTACATGGACTTTTTGCTGGAAAAAGAGTTTCTCACAGAGTGCGAAGACCGGAGCAGTGGGCACTCCGTGTACAAGACCACAGGACTCGGATTGAAGTATCTAGCGCTGTACAATTCAATCAAATCAGTTGCATACATTAACGCCTGATTCAAATATCGCCTCTCTGCTCTGCTCTGCATGGCAACTGGCAAGATACAGACTAAATTTGGCGATATCGCGATAGAATTTTTCATTGACGCGGCTCCCAAGACCGTCGAGAATTTCGTAAAGCTGGCCAAGGCTGGCTTTTATGACGGCCTGTTGTTTCACAGGATCGTCCCCGGTTTTGTGATACAGGGCGGGGACCCCAACACAAAAAGCGCAGCCAAGAGGAGCAGCTGGGGTACAGGCGGGCCCGGCTGGACGATCAAGGCAGAGTTCAACAAGAACAAGCATTCGAGAGGTGTGCTATCAATGGCAAGATCACAGGACCCAAACAGTGCCGGTTCGCAGTTTTTCATTGTGTTAAAGGATGCCAACTTTTTGGATGGACAGTATACTGTCTTCGGGCGGGTGAGTGCGGGAATGGATGCAGTGGACAAGATAGCCGCACTAAACCGTGACTCGGCTGACGCGCCGGTAGACACAGATCAAGCAAAGATGACAAGAGTCATGGTCAGCGACTAAGTAGATCCGGCGATCATGGCCTTTATCATAGTCACCCAAGCCCTTTTGTTAACGGCATCGCCTAAGCCAAGCATCCTGTTTACCGCAAGGCCGTCATAGAGCGCGACAAGCGCTATTGCAAGGCTTACCGCATCGACATCTTTTCTGAGGAATCCTTCGTCGACCTTATTCCTGACTCCTTGCATTACATGCTCATGGACTTTGACGTGGAGCTCGTACATTGCCTTTCTCAGCTTTGGATTGCGGGCAGACTCTGCGACCATCTCCAACATCACTCTATCGTTTCCCTGCTCCCGCCTGCGGATGTTGTCGTAGATCTGCTCTGCGTCTGAAGCGACATTCTCCTTTCTTACAAATAACCCCGCGTCCTCTTTGTCTCCCTTTTGTATATTGTACTCGCAGATTGCCAAAAAGAGGTCCTCCTTGCTTTTGAAGTAAAGGTAAATTGTTCCCTTGCTCAGGCCAAGTCTCTTTGCAATATCCTCCATTTTTGTCCTGTCAAAGCCGGTCTGGGAAAAGCTTTCTATCGCGGCCTGGATTATCTTTTCCTTGACTTCAGCCTTGTACATACTTGTGACTTTGGGCATATTAAGACGCCTTTCCGGCTAGCAATGTCATTAACAAACCCCAAAGTGTTTAATAAGGATAACTGACCAGTCGGTCAGTTTGTTTTGGAAACGCTATTCGCCTATTTCCACATCAGAGTGATGCTCGTTGTGGTGTCTGTCCGCCTCTTCTTTAGTTAGAAACTCTTTTGCGCAGTCCCTGCACCGAAAGGTGCCAGATTCATATTCAGACATAGTGATAGTTGGCAGAGGTAGGTAATATAGCTAACAGCAGCCAATTTTATAATCAAGGCACTCTGTACCAGCCGTGAATACACTTGGGAATTGACTACGAGTTCCTAAACTTGTTCTGTAAGGACATCCTCGCAAAGGGCGGCTCGATCCGATGGGTGGGCCTAGTCAACAAGAACGGCGTGATACTAACCCAGAAAGTCAGGGAAGGCGTCAAGCTGCTACTTACCGAAGAGGAGAACGAGGCATACGCCGCAAGCGCCATTGTCAGGCAAAAGACAAGGGGCAAGTTTGAATCCAAGATAGGCAAAATGGTCTATGCATTTGGCAGGTACGACAAGCTTCTTCGGGCCACTATACCGGTTGACGAGAATTACTACACGCTCATTACCTTCGATGTTGAAGAAAAGAATTTCGACTCTATCATAACAGATAAGATTGTCCCGTTGATAGCCCAGAACAAGAGCCGGTTTATCACGATGAATGACTCAATCTAAAGCACGATGACGCGAAAGAAGGAGTCGCTAAAAATTTGGACATGATCCGGAAAGACCCTGAGCCGAAATTTACCATGTCCGCCTAGCCTTTTCTTCTTTTATCGCCCTGTCAAGGTATTCAGGATTTTGCTGCAGCGCCTTGTTGTATGCAATGTTCGTCAGCCTGTCGGCTTCTTTGTTTTCTTCTCGGGGGATCCACTTGATTTCAATGTCAGAAAATTTTGTCTTTAGCAGCAAAACTTGTTTGTAAAGAGGGATAATTCTTTTACCCTTCACCTTGTAGATGCGGTCCAGCTGGTTGACAACGAGCTTGGAATCGCTCTTTATCTCCACTTTATCCGAAGCGAGATTGTTGTCAACAAGCCACTCTAGCGCCCTTACAAGTGCCGTGTATTCGGCGACGTTGTTTGTAGAATCCTTTGAGAAAGGTTCTCCGGCCAGACCATAGCTGCTATGAATAGCCTTGCCATTGCTGCTTATAACAAAAGCATAACACGCGATCCCCCCAGGGTTTATCGGCTGGCACAAACCGTCAATGTTGACTTGGATCAACGAGAATCATTGATTGCTCGTGGATATGTCTATATCGGCTATTTGATGTATTAGAAGATTCTTCAATATCATTCAAATAATGGCATGACATAGAAAAAAAGCAAGTAATCATGAGCGTCGATCTTGCCTTCATAGGAACTTCAATTGGATTTGGCGGAGTAGCCGGCTTCCTGATTGGTTACGCGATCAAAAAGGCCATAAAGATCATGATGATAATAATCGGGCTCTTTTTTGCCGCGCTGGCGTACCTGAACTACCAGGGCATTATGACAATAAACTGGGACAAACTGGGGGCGACGGCTACAGGTGCTACCACCGGGCTTGGGAACGCAACCGGTCAGATAGCTGGAATTTCCGATCAGGTCACCCCCACACTGATAAACTTTGGAATTCCTCTCACGGGGAGTTTTGCGGCCGCCTTTGTTTTTGGATTTATGAAAGGATAACTATCTGTGAGCTTAATTAAAGCAATTGGTAAATTTGGCGACTGTCGACGCTTTATCTCTTTTCACCCTCAAAGAGGATAGTGACTCTATCAGACGCTTACGCTAGCAAGAGCAAGACAGACTTGATAGGAGAGATAATTCGTCTCAATAAGGAACTGAGGGCGAGGAATGAAGAGATCGAGATGCTGAAACAGAGGCTCCTGCTCTACAAGTCTATAAAATAGAAAAAGCGAGGGTGTTACTAGCTATTCAATTTTACAAATGACGTCCTGTCGTGTGAGAGCAAAATACAGTAAAGATCGTAGTCTGCGTCTTCGCCGATTTCAGTGTCTATTGCTATGCCTAATCTTCTTGCTATTCTGAACTTGTACTGCTAGCTTGCCGGCCCTTTTTCTTCGCTGCTTTCGCCCTTTTCAAGCTCCCTATCAATCCTTTCTTTCAGCGATACAAAGCGGCTGAACCTTGAGTTCCAAGCTGAAAAGAATGCCCGCTCCTTCATGCCGATTGCCAACCAGACTGATGCGAGGATAACGACGATAACTATAAACGCGATTATTATCGTGGCGACGCCTGGCACTCGGTCTATGATAAAAGGTAGGAATCGTGGATTGAAAGCGAATACCGCCGCCACTATGATCGCCAGCGGAGCGAGTATGAATGACGAAATTATCAAGAATGTGAACATGCTCTTTGTCGTGTTAAGGTGGAAGATCAGCTCGTCCAGAACCTCGAATATGTTGTTTCTTCTCTCGTCAGACATCAGGCTAGCAACTCCTTGCGCGCGAGCAAATAAAACACTTCGTTAACTTTGTTACCGGCTGTCATTTCTTGGTCATGTCCCTTCTTGGAAACATTTCTTCGTATGGATCGAGTATAAGCCTGCAGAACTCCTTCCCCTTTTCTGTGACGCTATATTTTATGATCTTCTTGTTACCCCAGGGCTCCTCTGTTTTTTTTATGATGCCCTTGAGTTCCATGTCATCCAGGATATCTTTGTGTTTGACGAGGTTAAGGCCGCAATAGCTGAGGAGCGAGGTCTGGTTGAGCTCCCCATATTCAGTTAGCTTGAGGATAATGTCCTTTCTTATGTACACTCGATCTCGGTATTCATGGGAAGACAAACCTATGCTTTGGCTTGTAGCAGAACACGGCCAGCATTAAGCTTTGCCCAGTTACATGAAAAAGCCGCTATACCGGGCCTTGCCTATGAGCAGCCCACTGTCCTTGTCTCTGAAAACGTCGGTGGAGTCCTTTGGGACCAACCCGTCAGGTCTCACGAGGTAAGGTGTGCCGTAAATGTTCGCAAGGATGTATTCGTAGCGCCACAGCAAATACTTGTCTTGATCACTGATCAAGCTCTTAACCGGAACCGAGCGCTCTTGACGGCCGTCTGCGAGAAGTGTGTTGTCGTGCCACACAGGATACTTGGACCACTCTGAATCGAGCGATTCCGGCCTGCTCCGGGCGAACAACAAGGATGGGCGGTACGCGATTATTAAGCTCAGAGCAACCGTCGAGACGCCAAGAAAAAAGTGCATGTTTGCAGACGTACCAGCTACTGTGGGCGTGAACATGGGGTACGTAAACCGTGTGCCGCCAAGATTTACATCGCCCTGTTCACGGGCAGAATAGTACGGGAGTATCAACGAATAGTGCATCAGTACGATCCCGAGGACACAAATGATTAGTGGGACTATTCCTTTCCACACTACAGACAGGACTATAAAAGCAACAAGAACAATTGCCGATATCTGAACTGCACTTATGATTTCCGGCGTAAGAGTCTGAAACGTGGAGGTAAAAAGGTGCAAGAAGAAGAGAAGCACCACACAGACGATATCAATGGCTAGCAGCCTTGATTCATTTCTCTGGAACCAAAGATGCGCCTTGCCATGTGCTTTTCTACCGCGTTGTGGAGCAGAAGACCCTGCTGCCATGTCAATATGATGCAGACCTGCGCATTAAGCATTGCTGGATCGCAACGTTTTTTGGTGCAGTCTTGTACAAGCTAGTGCAGTGCCATTCGGTCTTTTTAAAAAGAAGGAAAGCAAATTGCCGGCAGAGCGACCGGCAATGGCAGTGCCTGCAACCGGGACCCTTTCAATTCAGCAAGCACAGGACTTGCTTCGCGATGTTGAATCGGCAAGGGTGCAGGAACTCTCGGGGCGCCTTTCCCCGATAAAAGAATCGGCCGGAGAGTCGCTTGAGGTCATCGCGGGTCTTGCGAATGACATGGAGAATGAAAAGATCAAGCTCGAAGGCGTAGAGCAGAGGTTCAGGTCAGTAGCCGAAAATGCAAGGAAAACTATTGTTTCTTCACTTAGACGCGAAGCATCAACAGAGCTTTCGTTGCCACAGTCGGCAAACGACGCCAAGAAATTCAAGGAAAGGTTCGAGGCCATGATGAACCGCTTTGGCGAGGTTAGCGGATCGCACAGCAAAGTGATCAATGCTTTCATGAAAAAGCATGCTAACAAGATGAAGGGCGAATTTGATGCTCTGACAAAGCTGCTGAACGAAACAAAGACAATAATGTCTGATTTTGAACAAAAACGTTCGCCGATAGTTAAGTGCGGCGGCATTTTGAACACAGCTCTGCAAAAATCAGCTTCGATCAGATCAACCGAGGTTTCTGTACAAAACATCGAAGGGGAAATTACAGAAATCCAAGATGAACTCGAAGGGCTGAAAAGCGAGCTCGGAACGCTCAAGGCTGCGCCTGAATTTGAGCAGGCCCTGGCTGTAGCGCAGAAGGCAAGCGAGGCAGAGAGACAGCAAGAGCAGATTCACACGCAATTGAAAGATCTTTTTTCTCGCGTCTCAAGGGCGTTTACAAAGTACTCGTACGGCCTCACGAAAGAAACAGAGAAACGCCTACAAATGATGTCGGACGAGCCATGGAGGATTCTTTACGAAAGTGACATTTCACCATATTCTTCGCTCTTGACTGAAATACATAAATCCATAGGTTCTGGCACGATCCAGCTAAAGGACTCTGACAAGGTATTACAATACATTAATGCGATATTGAAATCGCTGCCCGAGCTGCAGAGCAGAGCGCAGGCGCTAAAAGCAGAGGCAGATTCCCTGCGCCGGGGCGACGACGCCGGAATAGTCAGTATGGCAAAGGAGCTCGAAGAAAAGATTATCCAACACGAGGAAGAGCTGGCAAAAAAAAGGCAAAGCCTGGAAATGCAAAAGCGCCAGATCGCGGAAAAGACGGCTGAAGTTAACGCGCTGCTGAAAGAAGCCAGTGAAATCTTGGCAGACTTGGCTGGTCAGAAATATTTGCTGGAATACTAGCCGGTGTATGCTCCGTTGATGACCCTTTCAAATGTGGAGTATGGATGCGCGCCACGCATCAGCTGAGGTGTTTCCCCTTCTATTATGACGATAAAGCTCGGCGTCGCATCAAGTCCAATAGATCTTGCAAGGCTGTAGTTGTCCCTGACCACACTCGTGTATTTACCCGAATCGATGCAGCCAGAAAATGCTGGTATGTCTCTAACGCCTGCATCGTGTGCAAACTGCTCGAGACTGGTTCTTGTCACCCAGCCCGTATTTTCGCCCTCCCAGTTGCTGTATATCTCGTCGTGGTATTCCCAATACTTCCCCTGATCTGAAGCGCAGTATGACGCTTCAGCGGCAAGCGAAGATGCCCTGTCTGATAAGTCATTTATCGGAAAATCCTTGAAGAGAAATCTGACTTTGCCTGTGTTTACATAGTCTGACACCAGCCTATCCTTAGTGCCTTCATGCCAGCGGTGGCACCATGTGCATTGATAGTCGCCAAATTCTACTATCGTCACCTTGGCATCATCGCTTCCAAGCGCAGGCGCACTTGCAACCGAGGGCGATAGCAATTGCGTCGTTATTTGCTCTGCACTCTGAGTTGGGGCAGACTTTTGATTTGTTGTCGTAGCAGGAGCCCCGTTGGACGACACCATCAATGCTGCAGCTACGCTGGCGACAATGACGCCAATTACAATAGCTGTTATTATCACGGTATTGCTAGCCATATGTCAGTCATTTCCAGATTATAGAGACGACTCCGAGACCTGCGATGCATAGCCCTGCATAGGCCACAAATTGGACTCCGAGAAATGCACCGAGCACTGTCACACCGATTCCACTAGCAATAGTTATTGCTTCACCAACCCTTCTCTGGTTCTTCAAAAAACGTCGCCTTTGGAGGTTAACCATCAGAAAAAGGAGCCGGTATTGGTTTAATAAAATTACCTGATTCTGACGAGTTTGGGCATCGTGGTTAAACAGGCTTGGGGATGACGACAGGGTCCTCTGCCTTAAAATCTTCAATTAGCGAGTTACGTATGCTTGTCAGGGTTTCATGCGCTTTGTCAAGAGTCATGTTCTTGTCAAGCTCAACGTGCACCTGTGCAGAAAAGTCGTGGCCAAGCGGTCTGAGTAGGATTTTTTCCACCCTGACATTGAACTTTTTTTCTATGTGCTTTGCAATTTCCTGCTGCAACTCAGGATTTTTTACACCGTCTATTAACACAAGTGTCGATTCTTTGAACGCGGTTGCGGACATGAAAAAGATGTACACCGCAATCAAGATGCTGCCCACAGAATCCATGTAAGGAATCCCAAAATATGCAGCAATGATGCTTCCAAGGCCTACAAATGACGCGGTGCCATCCTTGATCGAATTCTTGGCATCGAGGTTGAGCGATACAAGGTTGTATTTTTTTGCGACCTTTCTGACCTTAAACGCCCGGTGAAGAGATACACCGCCGGCAGCTGCCAGCGCTATCATTACGATCTCTACATTCTGCACCGGAACGGGGTTCAGTATCCTCTGGTACGCGTTGTAGACTATGAACGATGCAAGTATCAGGATAACCACTGCCGAGATAAAGGCGGCAAGACTCTCTATCTTTGCATAGCCAAAATGGAAGAGCCTGCTCTTAGGTTTTTGCAGCATTCTGATGCCAAACCATACGATGAACGAGACCAGCGCGTCTGCCATCGAGTCGAGCCCATCTGCAAACAGAGTGAGACTGCCAGTATAAGCAGACACCAGAACTTCTCCGACGCCGATACCTACGAGTGTCCATATCGAGATCCAAGCCGCTCTCCTGGCTTCCTCAAAAACCATAGACTTGTCCAAAAAGTAGTTGGTATACAAGTCTATTCTGACTAATTATACCTTTATCAAAGGATCAAGTGAAGGCGTTGATCGCCTGTGCACCTACATCTCCCAACATAATACACTGCTGCATTGACTTAAGGCTTGAGAGCCCGTGCATCAACAGAAATTATAAGATAGTGCACTGTCAGTAGTGCAGTTGCCAGATATTCAGATCCTGAATGACCAAAAAGAGATCTTGAAAGCAATAAAGCGGTTTCAGGCCAACACGAAAACGTTCTGGGGGGCATGCGTAGATTCTTCCCTTCCCTCGTTTTCAGTTGGCAGGGTCAAGAAAGGATATATTGAAGCAAAGAAACGCAGCGTCAGAATACTGTACATCACAGAGATCACGAAAAACAACCTTTCCCATTGCAAGGAGGTAATGCGGTTTGCTGAGCTGCGCCATTTGGATGGCGTCAAGTGCAATTTTGCCGTGAGCGACACAGAATACGTGGCGGGCAGAAGGCGCCGAAGGATGTTGGTGAGCCTCGTGCAGAGCGACACGAACGAGCTGGTGCAGCAGCAACGCTTCGTTTTTGACACCTTATGGAAGCACGCAGTGCCGGCAAAAGATAAGATAAGGCAGCTAGTCAACAGCTGAACGCGAGTGCTCATGGCCTTGTTGATCAAATCGCGAATTTGAAAAAGTTATTCCTTATTCTTGTCAAACCTTTCCTTCAAGTACAAAAGACCCTTGACAAGATCCCTTGCCTGCTCGGGCGTGATGTCACTTTCCACAAGTAATTTTTCGTCAACACCTAGCTCCAGAAGCTTTGCAATGTCCCAGTGCATCTGCTTCAGGTTCGGCAATTGCTGTTCTGGCACGCATGAGAGTAGCTATGCTCATTATAAAAGATATTGGCTTATTGGGTTGCGCCTTGAATTCGAAGTACAAGAATGCCACGAGGATTTCTTATCTTCTTTCTGTAGAGCATTCTTATCGAGTAACTTCATTCGAGATTCGCAGGACACGACCGCAATTGGAGGTCAAACACCGGCAGAAGCAGCAGGCATCAACCTGAATCTTGGAGAAAACAAAGTTGAAAGTCTGATGCGGCAGGGAGCGATGCATCAGAAAGAAACCAAGATAGAGCCAGTTGCAAAAGGTCTAGGAATCAGAATCAACAAGCTAATAATCCTGAATGAAAAAGATTGCATAAAGCTGAAGCCGAAGGAATGGTTAGACTTGAAGGCGTGGCGAGAAATTAACGACATTTTGAGAGCGCAAGGTTTCAGTTGGTTAGGAAACGGCAAGGATAGTTGCTGGATAAGGATGACTTCACTCTGAAACTTGTTGGTTGTTGTCAATCTGGAATAGTGACTTGTATATTTCAATAAGAGTTTCATGTTGCCTTACTCCAAAATCATCACCAGTTCTCTGGCATTCGGCAAGTAGATGCCTTTGTTGGACTATTCGCTCAGCGACGCGCCGATTATAACCCTCAAACGCTGCGATCAGCGATGCTTCTGCCCTCTCTTTTGACTGCTTATCACGTGCGTTGATATCCTTTTGGAGATCTGCGAAGAATTTGTCTAGAGTATCTTTGCTAATCAAACACGGACTTCGCTTCCTACCAACCTGTTCATCGTTCCGTAGGCTTCCATCAGCTTTATGCCCTTGGTGGTTGTCCTGTAGGTGTTACTTTCTGGGATATACTCCAAATGCCCATTGTCCATCAAGAGCTTGAGATATTCCTTCAACTGCGCAAATGAAAGGTATGACTTGAACATGATTCTCGTCTTGGTAACGCCATCAACTTCCTTTGCCGATAGGAGAATTTGGTAAACAATGTCACTCCTGCTCCTGTATTTGCCCAAGACAGGTTTGTAGAACAATCTTCTAGTATAAAAAGAAGACTGGTGAGATTGTTACATAACAATTCTACATCTCGGTTCAAGCCCCGAAATATCAAAGAAACGCAAATAGCGAAAAGGTCGTGATTCGTCATCACCCTCATCTCGACAATATCGCCCGCGCATCGACAGCGCAAGCGGAGCTAGGCTATCGCCCTAATGCTCGACAGTGTCTCACTTTTAGTTCTGCTCCGAAGTCGGGAGTTTTTGGAGCGCGCTTCAGCGCGGGAGTTCTTGCTTCAATTCGGGAGTTATTAGATTCCCAATCCTAGGCTTCCATCTGTTGGATTACTCTTGCTTCTTCTCTTCCAGAACATGAACCCGCCAAGTGCTGCAAGCGATGACCCCATCAATGCTATCACTCCAATTGCGCTTTCTGGGATGACCATGAAGTCGATGTGCAGTTCCTGTCTTACTACTATGCCATTTCCAAAGTCAGCTTCTACAGTCCACATTCCTACTTCGTCTGGTATGATTGTACTTTCAGCCGAACCTAGCGTCATAGCAACTAGTTCTGTTTCAATGTTGGCACTCGGATCGGTCCACGCGAATTCGACTTGCGTAACTACTGGGTCATCCGTCTCCGCTACTGCCCTTGCTTCCTGACCTAGGTTGTACACAAGGTCTGAGGGGTCGCCATCTTCAAAGAGATTAAGTGAATAATGGCACTTGCCAGCACTATCGGCGTCAAAAATGGCTTGAATCTCTGTATCTGACAGTGCACGGTTAAAGATCTCAACTTCATCGATCAGACCTGAAACAAATCTGTCGCTGACGCCAGCCAAGCTTGCTATCGATGCTGTCCCACCGGCTCCTGTATCTATATTGTTTCCAGCAGTTTGTGAACCAATTAGATTGCCGTCAAGATACAGGCTATTGGTGTTGCCAGACCTTACCCCCGTGACGTGATACCACTGCCCTGTCGTCAGAGAAGCAACTTCCACATACAGGTCGTTTTCGTTCGATGTAGTGTCACGAGCCAAGAATCTTAGAGTAGGCGAAACAGAGCCACTTGGCGAAATTCGATCAAGCTCCAGGAGATAACCCTTGTCATTTGGGAAAGGGCTCACTACCTTGTGGATCAAGCTTTGATCGATCGAGATAGAATTAAAATTTACCCATAGGTCAATTGTGAAATCTCCGGTTCCAAAGTCCATGTTGGCCGTATTTGATATGCTGACGAAATCGTCCGTTCCATCGAAGCTGAATGCCTGTCCTACCTTTCCGCTCCCAAAGGTTGCACCATTCTGTAGTGTTCCCTCGTTTTCATCTTGAATATCATCGGCATTTCCCTCGCCAGGCCACCAGCTGACCATATTCGAGGGCGGCGGAGTACACAAAGCAACTGTTGCATACGATGGAGTGTTAGGAGGAACCGACACCAACATCATTAAAGCCGTTAATAGCACCAAACCTAGGATTGATAACCGAGTCTTCACAATGGCGTGTGAGAGATGAAGCGTATAAGGACATATGGAAAATCTCGGCAGTTGTTCTATAATTAGGCGAACTTAATGATTCTAGCCTTTATTCCGGGTTGTTTGGTTATCATCCAGTCAATAGCATCTTTATCCAGCAGCTATCCTTTCCATTTGCAAGCCAGTTGAACCCTTGTACTCTCAAAATATCGTGAATCTCGCGCCAGTCCTTCTTATCTAACCATCCTTTTGGCTTGATCTTCACACAGTCACTTTCATTCAGTACTTGTACCTTGTTTGCTCTTATTCCTAGCCCTTTTACAATTGGTTCCTGCTGAACTTCTTTTCCATAGACCGCTGCTTGTCGCATCAGGCTTTCAACCTTATTTTCACCTAGATTCAAATTGATGCCTGCCGCCTCTGCCGGTGTCTGCCTATAATGGAGAGACTAGGTGAACCCAAGACAATCAAGTTTCTAGTCAAAGGGAAACATATTGAACTTGAAGCTGGGCAAGAAGCCAAAGATGAAAAGTGATGAGCTCACTTATCCCCGTATTAGTAGGTCTAGGTGCGGGTATTGCATTGATAATATTGTTTTCTTCAATGATGCCTACTTTTTCACGCCTCCCTACGATGAACATGCAATGTGATCAGCATTTCAATCACATTAACGCTGGTAGTGCTCTCCTAGTAGTGAACAAAGCAGGAAAATCCATCAAGTAAACCCGCACTGATGCCTTCAGTTAGTCTAGATTACATTGGCAAAAAGTATCCCGTACTTGCAGATGCCATGAACAAAGCCGATTTGTGTTATGCAAAGGCTGTAGAACTAAACAAGCATGGCGGCGGTCTTGCGCGGCCACCTATCATGCTCTCGTATCTTCTTTCTTTGAGACAAGAATTAGTTATGAAGATGGTCAATGATCCAAAACTTCATTTTCAAATCGACACCTATTACCATGAGTTTCAAGGACAGGATGTGAAGGTTTACGTAGGGCAATTCTACGTGGAAACAGGGTCCATTTACACGATTGGCGCAACTATTCCTAGGTAGAGTCATGCATCATTCTCTCTGCATGTCCCGTCAGTTACCAGCGGCCAAAATGTCCCTTCAAGTTACCAGAACTTCACTTTTGACACTGGTGAAAAATCGGGTCAAAAGTCATTGCTGTTGATTTCGGGGTCATGGAGTGTTGAACTAGGGTGAAGGCCATTTTATCGACGGTGTATTAATTAATTAGTAAACTCTTGACGGCATATCGATAAATGAGCGATTTTCCCTTGAGCTTTGAATGTCTTGGAACGCGACACAGTAGTTGCAATGGAGAATGTCGATGTTATTGTCATATGAAAACAGAACACAGAGTAGAAGCACGTGCGCCTGCCATAACAATTGAAGAAAGTCCTTCAAAGAAATACCTCCATCTCTTCAAAGAAAGCTAGGTAGGTCAATTTTCTGTTCGAAATGAAGCAAACCTTTTCATCTAAGTGGTTTACATCATAGCTTGGACTCAATAGGCATGACAGTCAGAACAAAGTCTATCTTTCAACCACGAGAGGCAAAGGATGGAATAAGAATCCTGATTACACGATATTATCCCAGAGGAGTCAAGAAAGGGCATTTTGATGAGTGGGCTAAGCAGCTATCTCCAAGTCCTGATTTGCTGTTCAAATACAAGCAAGGTCAATACAATTGGACCAGTTTTAAGAAAAACTTACTACTAGAGCTTAGAGAAAGCGTGGATAGCCTTGATGCCATCTATGCATTGAACGATGCCATGAAAAGTACTGAGATTACGCTTCTTTGTTACGAAAAAGACAGACAGCCTTGCCATAGACATCTTGTTAAAGATTTAATCGAAAAGCCTTGTTTGCTCTGGAGCCTTCTTGAACCTGAAGATGCTGATGACCAAGAACGACTTAAGATACCGCGCCTGATTGCCAACAAGTAATGATGATGTTTCATATTCAGGATCACCGAAGCGTAGATTTTTCCAAACATCATCTAGCTTATCAGGATTATTTCTCATCCATTCGTAAACACCCCATTCAAGAATCTGTTGATCGTGATAACCTTGTGCTAGCTTACATGCCTGACACGTGTACTTTAGTCTAGGCTGATAGCCGTAATTTCGTATCGTCCAGAATGGCTGCCCTCCAA
>DASYSB010000012.1:0-16266 GCA_036003785.1 Nitrososphaera sp. | reverse complement strand
ATTCAAGCAGAAGCCGCTTTTTCCCCTTTTGTATAACGATAAAATCTGAGCCAGAGCCGACTACAGTCCCATCTACCAAGTCCTTTAGCTGCGTCATGACAGCTCGTATATTTGCCTAATTATATAACTCTGTCAAATAATAGAGCACAGCACACTTTTAATATTCATTCTAGAAACGTCAAAATAGTAATGGTTCTCCCCATGCTGGGACAGACGGTATTTCCCGACTTGTTGATATCGATGATAGGTGTGGCTGCGGCAACGCTTACGACGTTTAGCTTTTTGCCCCAGATAGTGAGGGCATACAGAACCAAGAGCATGGGCGATGTCTCGCGCTATCTGGTGAGCATGTTTGCGACGGGCACTCTGCTCTGGATTGCTTACGGTGTTTTCAAGGGTGATCTTGTTATAATCGGGGCGAACGCTACTGCGACTGCATTTAACTTGATACTGCTGTACATGAAGGTCGCATACAGGTCAAAGTCCGCCAAAGTTGTCTAGATGTCACTCTTGAGTAAACTGCTGCGGATTGTTCCCTTGGCTTTGGTTAACAACCGCGATTGTGTTTCTAAGAAGTTGGTACATGCTGTCATGGCATGGACATGTACACACTTTGGTCAAGCCGGCAGGGTCTTTGATGATGCCATCGCATGAGCCATGTTCGTTATTAATGCAGTCGGCTGACTTAAACATGCATGATTTCCTATGTAAACTATATTTATCTTGAATGGCAAACGTTAAATGGTTTCTTGTTCATTCTCTTACATGAAGGCATATTCTGGGACCAGGCCATGGGGCAGGTTTGAAAAGTTTCATGAAAACAAATCTTGCACAGTAAAGATGATCTATGTAAATGCAAATTCACGGCTCAGCCTTCAGTACCACGACAAGCGGTCGGAATTCTGGAAAGTCATCAAGGGGACCGCAATGGTGGAGCTGGACGGCAGGACTGTCATACTTACAGAAGGCGAAACCATCTCGATTCCAAGGCAGGCAAGGCACCGCCTTGGCGCACTCGATAGCGAATGTGTTATACTTGAAATCGCATACGGCAAGTTTGAGGAAAAGGATATAGTACGCATTGAAGATGACTACAATAGGGCTGCGATGCCGGCCAAGACCCGCGGAGCGGCTGCCTAGCTTGATATACGACCGCACGGAATCATGATCCATTTGGTAGGGCTAAAAGTACTAAAGGGCAAAAAGAGCGAGGGGCTGTCTGTTTATCTGGAGAAAAAGAGCATAACGATAAACTCGGAAAGCGGCGTGCCCGCGCTCGAAGTCACCAACGAGTACGGCAACTCTGTCACGTACGAAATTTCAGACAGCTATAATTTTGACAAACTGTTTGCAAACCTCTGGCAATTCGTCAAGGGCAGCCAGCACTAGCCATATATAGGAAGATTCAGAAGTTGAGAAAGGCAGGCCCGAGAGAGTGGAACTCGTAGATACCTTCAAGGCGAGTCTAGATCCTTCTCTCTTCAGCCTTTACCGCAAATATCTTTATTCGCGCTACAAAGCCACGGACGAGCTTGCTCAGGCGGAAGTGGTGCACGAAAAAGCTATGGATCGCTTGCTCAAGATGACGAAGAGGCTCAAGCAGAACGCATCTTATTTTGATCCTGGAGACCAGTTGGCGGTTAAAATTGGCAAATACAAATTGAATGGTCCGGTTGGTCTTGCGGCCGGCTTCGACAAAAATTGCGACGTTCTAGAACCAATGTCATACATCTTTGGCTTTCTGAATCCCGGCAGTGTGCTGAAAAACCCAGGCGCTGGCAACCCCCAGCATCCCAAAAGCGAAGGTACGGTCAGGCTCGTTGTAGACGACGCAAGGGAGGCCATAATCAACGCGCAAGGATACCCACAGAAAGGACTCGACTACACCGTCAAGAACTTGAAAAAGTTCAGCGAGGGTACGAGGGGGAATGCAAAACTTCTGCTCAACTTCTCCGGCATTACCGATACCTACACCGAAGATTCAGTGCTCGATTCATGTAAGGAAATCCTGACAAGAACTGCACCTTACGTTGACTTTGGCTTTGAAGAAAATAGAACTTCACCAAATACCGATTTCAATAAGGTTTTGCAGACGCCAGAGTTTATGAAAAAAATGATTGACCTGATGAACACGCATGTGCCGGGGAAGGTGAAGGCGTCCAAGATATCGCCATACAACAAGCTACCTCCTTCTGATGAAGAAAGGCAAGACAAACTCGAATCGATCAAAATATTTTACGAAAACGGCGGCCAGGTTGTCACGCTGGGAAACACAAGACCCATTGACACCAAGTCCGCAAAGATCACAAAGAACTTTACAAGGGGAATTGCAGGCGAAAGTGGCAGGCCACTCTTTCCCTATATGCTAAGGCTTGTAGAAGACGTGCACAAGGCGTTTCCGGACCTTGCAATCGTCGCATGTGGCGGCATTTTCTCCGGCGAAGACGCCTGGAAGGCATGCGAAAAAGGAGCGACATTAGTATCGCTCTACACGGTCCTGACCTTCCGTGGATTTGGTGTCGTCAAGGAAATAAATGATGTTGTGAAGAGGAAACTGGGCAATGAAACCCTCCAGAGTTTTGTGGAAAAAAGGCGTGCCCATATACGGTAACTCCGGATACTATTAGCCTGCCATATTGGAAACCTTTTAATGCATGCCCAATCACTTTGATTTAAAAAGGGATCTAGAGCGTTGGGAAGGTATCCTAAGGTCGTTCTTACCGCGGACCGCACATTGATGTCACCCTATCGAGGGATCTCGCTTGCTTCCTTCTTTGGATGTGCTCCTGCCCTTGACTTTAACAGGGACCATAACTCCTTCTGGTACCACGTCCTTGGCAACCAGGTTACACCGAGGGTGCTGTTTGACTTTATTTGCAACCCGATAGATCACACAAACGGCTATGCCAATTATGCCCCCTACGGCCTCAGAAAGGTCGAGGCTGCACTTTTGAGGGATGGATACAGGCGAGAAGACGTCGTCGTAGCCCATCCTGATCATGTCGAGAAGTTCATCGGGCCAGGAACAGATGTAGTCGGGACGTACGAAATGGACCCGCTTGGCATGGGTCCGGTTACTATGACGTTCACATATGGCCGTAAACACATGTCGTATGACGAGTTTTACAACCGCGACCTTCATTATAGGATAAACGCTGCCAAGGCCAGGACGGGAAGCAAAGCCAAAGTCATTGCCGGTGCTTCTGGCACATGGCAGTACAACTATGATCCTGCAAAGATCGAAGAATATGGTCTTTACGGCATCGTAGAAGGGGAACTCGGCGGGATTGGTCCAGAGATCGACGGCGCAGCAGGACCGTTCTTTGACGCATTAGTTGCGGGTGAGTTTGACACCGCCAACCCATTCAAGAAGAGCCAGTTTAAAGTTGAGATCAAAGAATTTGTGAGAAACGACAAGACGCTCCACGGTAGATTCATCCATTACTGGAATGAGCCTTCCGTAGATGAGATCCCAAACATCGTCAACCCGAGCATGCACGGCATGATCGAGGTCATGCGCGGCTGCGGCCGTGGATGCAAGTTCTGTGACGTGACTTTGAGGCCACTGAGGTATTATCCTGTCGAGAAGGTGCAGAAGGAAATAGAAGTCAATATGAAATATGGAGGGTTGAAGAACGCTTGGGTTCACAGCGACGATATTTTCGTCTACGGACTAAACCCAAGAACCACTAAGAACATGCAACCAAACAGAGAAGCGATCGAGGAGCTATTCAAGGGTATAATGGCCACGGGCATTGAGCACTCAAACCCTACACACGGAACCCTCGCAGGTGCAATAGCAGATGAGAGGCTCATCCCGAATGTCTCAAAGATAATCAAATCCGGCCCGGACAATCATATTGGCATCCAGTGTGGCTTTGAGACAGGTAGCATCAGGCTCATCGGCAAGTATGCAGATAGAAAGCTCTCTCCGTACAAACCAGACGAGTGGCACTGGGTAGTCAAAAACGGCATCAAGACGCTCAATGAAAATTACTGGGTTCCTGCGTTCACGCTCATCATGGGTCTTGACAATGACGAGACGCCAGAGGACAGTTGGGAGACAATCCAACTTATCCATGAGATAGAGACGGAGCAGCCAGACAGCAAGTTCACTACAACGCCTCTCACATTTGTGCCAATAGGCCTGCTTGAGAAATCAGACTTTTACGATATCGGCAATACGATGGATCCGCCAAAGCTTGGAGTTATGTACAAGACCTGGCAACACAACTTCAAATACGGCATCCAGAAGTTCATGGGTAAAGTAGGACAAAACAACCCCATAAAGAACTTTTTCTTTACGCAGCTAGCGTCAACTCTTGGAGGTGTGCCCCTGTCGGCGATGGAGAAGTTTGCAAGAAGAAAGGGCGCTGAACACGAGCGGGTCATTGAAAAGATAAAGGCAAGCTATTGGTAAGCTGTTGCGGAAATCATTTTCTGAATACCCCTTTTTGCAGACCATCAGCTTCCGTGAGTGTATTACTTGACGAGTGGGCAGAAATCCATGGGATACATCTCAAAAAATACGAGACAATTTTAGATGTATTTAACTATTATGCATTAATTTGCAGGACTGGCTACTGTTTATACTTGTACTAGCCTGTAATTCGGTTTATGAGTCACTTAATGCCAAACAACGTAACACCGGAATCGGTGATGGAACAAGAAACTATTCGCGCAGCAATGGAAATGGCCAAACCAACAGTTTGCGTAATCGGAGCAGGGGGCGCAGGCAGCAACATTGTCTCATGGATCAAGAGTAAAGGTATCTCAGGGGGCAAGCTGATTGCTGTTAACACAGACGCGGCACATCTTGGTATCAGCAAGGCTGACAGGAGGATCCTGATAGGTCCAAAACTTACGCAGGGTAGGGGCTGCGGTGGGTATGCTGAGAAAGGTATGCAGGCAACTCGTGAAAGCCTGTCGGAAATAGTAAGAGAAGTACAGGGATCAAATATCATATTCCTGTGCGCAGGCCTTGGAGGCGGAACAGGTACAGGCGCAATTCAGATACTTGCAGACGAGCTAAAGAGAGCAACAGGTGCGCTGGTTGTAGGCGTTGTCACATTGCCGTTCGCAGTTGAGCGCTTCAGATACTCAATGGCTAAGGAAGCTTTGCTCGGACTTCAGAGGTCGTGTGACACTGTCGTTGCAATTGACAACAACAGACTGACAAGGGTAGCAGGTAACCTCCCGCTGCAGCAAGCACTCGGCGTTGCAAACGAGCTTGTTGGACAGTTCATTAAGGGAACAACAGAAACAATAACTACAGCGTCGCTAATCAACATCGACTTTGCAGACCTGACAGCGATCATGGAAGGCCGGGGATTGGCTGCGATTGGCGTCGGCTACAATGACGGCATTGACAGGATCGAGCAGTCTACAAGGATGGCTCTTGACACGCAGCTCTTGGACGTCAAGGACATGTCTATGGCCCACGGTGCACTAGTGCACGTAACAGGTGGCGACGACATCACACTTGAAGAAGTCACGAGAGCCGGAGAGCTAGTCACAAGATCGTTGCCACAGGACGTCAGAATCGTGTGGGGCGCAAGAGTCGATCCGGCTATGAAGGGCAAGGCGCGCGTGATGGTCGTTCTGACAGGCGTAGAAAGCACCTTTGGTGAAACAAAGATTGCTCAGGCGCCAGTGCAAGAAGAAAAGAAGAAGCGGTTCCTCGGAATGTTCTAAGCCGAGGATAGAACCTCTTTTTATTTTTATAATGGGAATTAGTAAAGCTGACTTAGGGGATAGTAAAGGTAAATGTTGCACCTTTATCCTCATTGTTCTGTCCACATATCTTTCCACCATGAGCCTCAACAATGCTTTTTGATATAAATAGCCCGAGACCTGTGCCACTCTGAGATTTGGAAGCAAACTTTGTGAAGAGTTGGGGAATGATACTAGGCTCTATTCCTGTTCCTGTATCACGTACTGAAATACTTATCATGCCATCACTCTCTTTCTTTGTGGTAATGACGACTCTTCCATTTTTTGTAAACTTTAGGGCATTATCTAGTAAATTAGAGATAACTTGGGTGATCCTATCTTTATCTGCTTCAACGATAACGCTTTCTTTTGATTCATATTCCAGCAAAGGACCGTCGCCATTGGTTAATCGTTTTCGATAATCTTCTACCACGATAGATATTAATTCGCTGATGTTGAACTTTTCCTTATCGAGCTTTAGCGACTGACCCTCAATCCTTGCGACATCGAGGAGATCCCGAGTTAACCTTTCCAGCCTTCTTGCATTTCGGGCAATCATCCTAATGTCCTCCCTTTTATCGCCCAATTCGTCTTCCAGCATCTCTGCAACGCCGAGTATGGGCTGAATAGGAGTTCTGAGCTCATGTGCTGCGATGTTGATGAATTCCCTTTGCATCTTGTCTTGGTTCTTCAACTGTTCATTCGCTACCCTAAGTTCGGTAGTTTTTGCATCAACGGTCTGTTCCAATCTCCTATTCCATGTCAGGATGATCAATAGCGCTACAATCGCTGCGGCTGCCGTTATGCCGATTAATATCAGTGAAAAGTTCTTTTGCTGGTCAATCAGTCCAGCAACATCTGATGCATATGCATGTGGGCTGACAATATAAAGCACTCCAAACTGTTTGCCTTCAAGTATTATGGGCTTGTATACAAACGTGGCTTTTTCTTCATTTAGCATAATGTCCCTAGTACCCGAGTTTCCTGAGAGTGCTTCCGTAAACCCTTCGTTCATTGCTGCTAGCGTTTTCGCATTGGAGGAAGCAAGAAGTGACTGGAACCTGATGCCAAAAACATTCTTGCCGACGTATTGCTGATCCTTGGAATACAAAACGATGCCTGTATTATCTAACAATGTGACCTCACTTTGCAGCTTTGGCGAGAGCTGACTTTCCAGAAAGCCTCCAATGGCATCTAATCTAATGCCCGCGACAACAAGCCCTTTGAATTGATCAGACGACTCGTCTAGAATTGGGTAGGATATGTACAATCTTGCAACCCGATCGTTAGAGTCAATCACACTACTGTAATACAACTGATGAGTGTCTCTAGGTGTGATAAAGTATAATCTGTAGCTCAGATCAGTATTCTTGTACTGCTCATAGGTCGTTTGGTTTATGTTGCTGAGCCAGACAATCTTGCCTTCGCCGTCAAGCCAAATGTAAAAGTCAATAATTTCAGGGTTTGAATCGTCTGCTTGGTTGAACATGGGCTTGGCATTTTCAACATCCCCTTCCATTACCGATCGAGTCCGAGAAATAATTTGCAATGTATTTATGACATCTCCCAACTTGTTAGATAGTGAATTTGCTAGATCGTGAGCCTGGATATCACCATTTGATCTGATATCATTAACTGCCAATTTTTCAATTTGCTGGGAAGTGTATAGTGAATATTCATATGATATTGTAGATATAGACGCGGCTACCGAGACTACTAGAATAACCAAGACTAGGTTTTTCCTTGAAAGTATCCCGTTCAAGGACGTCTCCGCTAGATAGCATCTCCTAGATAAGGGCACTGGCATGATTTTCTACGAGCTAATCCACACATTCTTTTGGTTCCGTCAATTCTATGAAGAAAGAGAAGTTTCTTCAAACCTTTCAGGCACCACAATTCTGCCTTCAAGAAGGTCATTTGTAAACTGTTGCAGCTTGGATTTTACGCTTGTTGGGACCTCGCTGTCCAGATCATGAAAGGATGCAAGGTATACTATGCCGTCTCCTGCAGCCCCTTTCTCGGCTTCGATGCCGGGCTTGCTTATGTCTCCTCTGAAAGACCCTTCCAGCGTAGAGTTGACTGCTTGGTTGTATGCCTTGTCAACGTCTAACACAAAAGAAGTAAGAACAGTATCTGGTGCCTGCGAATTCTGGTCCTGCACTGCCCCAAGAGCGTATACCCCATTCTCTTTGGCTGATTCTATTACGCCTTGGCCTGAAGAATCGGCAACATGAAAGATAACGTCAACATTTTGTCTTATAATGGAAGTAGCTGCCTCTTTGCCTTTTGGAGGATTGTCCCAATCGTTTAGATATGTTCCAATGATCTTGACATCGGGATTTGCTGCTCTAGCTCCTTGCTTGTAGCCTTCAAAAATGTTGACTACGTTAGGGTATTCTTCCCCTCCTACATAGCCAATGACATTGGTCCGTGTCATCATTCCAGCTATAGCGCCGAGAAGGAATGAACCTTGCTGCTGCTGAGGAAAAATTGATGCAACGTTTTCTGACCTAACAAGTCCGGTAAAGACTACAATCCTGACATCCTGATATTGTTTACCCACCCGCAAGGCAGGATCGCCCCACTGAATACCATGAGCAATAATTAGGTCATAACCTGCTTCCGCGTACTTTTTCAGGGTTGATTCTATATCCGGTATGGAGATGTTGTCTTGCGTCGCAACTTCAAATCCATATTTGCTTTCGATAAACCTCGCGGCGTTTAGCGAGGATTCGCCCCATCCCTTGTCGCTGAACAAGGCGTCCGTAACTACGGCTATTCTCAACGTTGATTTTGGCTCTGCAAAGTTCCTTTGCAGATTAGGCGATGTCGTGAAAGCCATGACAGCGATCGCTATAACCGCGACCATGATCCCGGTCATGACTGCGTAGGTTGTGGCTCTTGTCATAGCTAGAACAACTGACATGGCAGTGATATTTAAGAGTCTGGGGGTTCTGTCAAGTCTTCGGTTGATGACGAAGACATAACTTCGCAGCATCGATTCTGAGGATTACCGGCGTCGTCGGGTTCCCCTTCATTGCTTCACCTGCTGCGCCTTGTGAACGCTCGAACCTTGAGCGCCCTTTGATAGACAGGTTCATGGTCGCAACCACGTCCCTGTCCATCCACTTCTTGCATTCAGCACACCAAAGCTGCCTTGTGCGCCTGTCCACTTGGGTTATCTTCTTCCCGCATCGTGGACAGAGTTGTGATGTGCCTCTCGTCTCGCTTACGGATAACTGGATAATTGGCACGCCCTTCCATTGTGCCTTGTAAGTGATCAATTGCTTGATTTCTGCGAATGACCAGCCATTCAACCTGTCTCTAGAGGCCCTGCCTTGATAGTTGCCGCGTTGGTACAGCCGGCGAATGTAGCGTATGTCTTCAAAAACTATGGCAGTATTGTTGACCCTCGCATTCTGCACTACTGCTTTTGAAATATGATGCAGCAATTGGTTAACCCTGTTCTTTCTACGGCTACCATATTTGGCGTACAGTCGCCTTCGTATCCTGACGTCATTGCGCTTGAATGATCTGAATATTGAGCGCGTATTCTCTGCAACGTTGATGGCTTTTGATAGATCGTACTGCTTCACTTGCTGGCAGTTACCAACAGTGAGGTTGCGAAGATTCCTGTCAACGCCTTCAATGTTGGTGCATTCAATCTCTGCTACCTCCCTCGAGATACAAATGCTGACTGCTTTGCTAGCAGTCAACGTGATAGACCGCACTCTCAGCGAAGGGTCTGACAGAATGCTTTTGATGTAGCTGTTCAATGGAATATCAAAATATTGTCTGTGACCGAGTGGAACTTTTAGAATGCCATCTGCAATCTTGAATCCCATGTATGTTGCCAGCAATGGCCTCTTGGCGTATGGCTGCCTCGGCTCAAGACCCCTCCTTATCGACGTTTTCCTGTTGGCAAGGATGCCTGCGGCATGAGATATTGCACATATCTTATAGACACTGTAAACATCATATCTTACAAGCTCGTGGTAACACAACTTGGTGAGCTTGATTCTGGTAGAAACATCGTTTTCAAGCCCAATCCTGATGCAGTCGTTCACCATCTGCCTGAATGTTTCCATCAGTGGTAGCAAAGGTTCACAGTCACAATGTTGGATGATACTCTTGACTGCTAGCAGTGAAGGGAATATGATGACAAGTACCTAATATACCCCGTCAACCGAAGACTTGACAGAACCGTCTGGGAAAAAAATTAGGGTGAAAATAAGATGATAACAGAAACACCCGATGCTAGATTTCTATAAGTCCCTGATAACAGCTCATGATATTTCCAACTGTTTTGCCATGCACTTTCTTGTGAATATTATATATTTCGAGTTCATAATGGTACATGTCAGTAATGCCAGACTATTTTGAAATAGATCGATTGGTCGAGGATCTTGCCAAGCTGTATTCCACTGCATGCGCTACTTCATGGTTCAAGATAATAGGCAACAAGCGTCCCACAGAGGAAGAATTTAGGACTAAGGTCGTAGAGTTCATGAGGCATTTTGAGCACACACTTGATTCCTTTCCGCAGACACCATCAGCCGATCAATTCAAGCAGCGTGCAAGAAAGAGTCTTGATAATGAAATTGCCCATGTGCTGGCTGGCGAGAATAAGGAGGTGGAAAAACGCTACAAGTACTACGTCGACTACAGCTAGAGCTCTTTTTGCAGCTGCTTGATAAATAGTTCCATGAATTTCGCGCGTTCTTTGGCCATTTCTCTAGCGGTCTTTGTGTGCATTGTTTCCTTTAGCTTGAGAAGTTTCGTTCGGAAATGATCAAGGGTCCACTCTCTATCGTTGAGCTCTCTATTAGATTTCCAGAATGGATCGTCAGGGTTGTAGAACGACCTCCTCTCAGAGCCTCCAACACTAAATGTTCGCGCAATTCCTATTGCGCCGAGTGCGTCGAGCCTGTCGGCGTCCTGCAATATTTTTCCTTCCAAGGTTGCTGGAACGAGCCTTTTTGAGTAGCTGTGAGTACGTATGCAGTAGCATATTTTGTCAATTTCGTCCTGGGGATACCTGTAGCTCTTCAGCAACTTTTCTGCCATGTCTGCGCTGTCGTCTGCCGATTTCGAAGTTTTGGCGCTTCCTTTTGGGTAAACCACCAAATCGTGTAACAGAGAAGCAGGCAGCAGTATTTTCATGTCTGCGCCTTCGCGGCGCCCTATGACTTCGGCGTTCTTGTAGACGCGCTTTATGTGTTGGAAATCATGAGCAGAGTCGCGCCCATCAAGCAGCTTTATTACCTTTCTTTCGACCTTATCCAGCATTACTTGGACAGGATTTTGTTTCTATTAATAAAAGTAGCTTGGGAACAATTAGGGACATGGCGTTCAACAGCAGCCGCAGAAGGTACATCTTGAGGATTCGTGCTGCATTGCGGACAAACGATTGATCTGTCACGCCGCCCAAGAACTGGAGCGTACCTCATGTAGAAAGTCCTATGCACACGCTAGATCTTCGGTTCTGTTCTTTCCTGCCAACACCTAAGACAAAAATTTCCTTCTGCCTGAAAGATGAATGCCTCGTCATTGCAACTGTCACAGACTATTACAACTTGCTTGGGTTGAGCCGTATTCTCAATCTCACAAGTGCAAATGTCTAACATTTCTTGGCTCCTTTTCTTCCACGTTTTTTGTACCTTAGTAGTCCACTGCAGCAAGGGCAGCGTGATCCTTCAATATCGAAATATCTAGCACATCGAGTACAATACCTAGGACCCAGTTCATATGGGCTCGAAGACGGAAAGCAGGGGTATGCTAGGTTTTCACACAGGTTCTTACAAGGTGGCATGAATATTGAGCTCAGGAAAGCATGTTATAATGAAGCTAGCACTAAAGGGAGAGGGAGTATAACATGTTTTCACCGGTTATGCTTTGGCATTTCTGTAAATTGCCAAGGTGCATCTGCGCGAGCCTGTCAAGTCTTTGAGACTGCCACTCTCATTACTGGCAAAAATTTAGGTGCCGTCGAACTATTGCAGGCAGAGGAGCGATGACTGCTCCTTTGCGATCCTGTACAGCTCGCCGGCTTCTTCATCATATGCTTCTATGCGATACTCGTCGCCGGATGCGAACAAGATCTGCACAATGCAGTACGCAATACCGTTTTGCATGCGGCCCGCCTTTGCGGAGATCTGACTCACGGCAGGTGACAGCAACTGCTGGAAGGCATCCAGGCTGTTACGATACACTTCGCTTCCCCTCCCATGAAACCCATAGTATGAAGGCGATCTTTTTCCTCAGCCTGCCGTACTTGCCAGAGCTGGTGAACTGTATCAGGTTGCCGCATTTACTGCAGCGCACCCTCTTTGGGTGCGCTAGGTTCAGGTGATACAACGGCAAGAGCTTGCATATCGGGCATCTATAGTGCGTAAGAAACAGTCTCTGTATGGGTTCCAAGCCCTTGTAGTTTATTCCCTCTGTCTTGCAAAGCAGCTCCGCCTTCTGGCTCAGCAGCAAGTCCGGCGACGCCTGAGCGCCGACCATGCCGTCGAGCAGTATGATTCCTGATTTTCTTTCGTCAGCATATTCGATCTGTCTCCCTTCAGAGTAAGACGACATAGGTTAATTGACGGCCGGGCAGGCTATAGGACTTGATAAAAGGTACTGCTTCTTTTTAGGCAGGGATAATAGATAGTACTATCGCCATGCTACTCCTAAAACAGATTTTATAGTAATCATAATTGCATTAATGTAAGACGTTTTAGGAATTCTCAATATATAGTAAATATTACATAGTTTGCGTGTCATAACGCAAGTTTATTGATTGCAGTTTGAAAATAGAATCCTGATTGATCCAGTTATTACGCACTGATTCCAACGATGTTTAATTGACCATCCTATCGGGCACATGCGGCTGGAGCTACCAAGAGTGGGTTGGCGCATTTTATCCAAACAACAAGGTTGCCAAACTTCCATTTTATTCCCGGGTCTTCAATTCGGTAGAAGTCGACTCGTCATTTTACAGAGCCCCTTCAAAGTCGATGGTTGCCGGGTGGATAAAAGCAACGGAACCCCATTTCAAGTTCTCGCTCAAGATCCCCAAGACTGTAACTCATGACAAGCGACTTGCAGGGGTAGAAAAGGAGTTTCTTGACTTTGTCGATCTGGTGGAACCTATCGCAAGGACAGGAAAATTGGGCTGCCTGCTGCTGCAGCTTCCGCCGGACTTTATGTTCAAGGAAATAGATAACCTTGCATCATTCTTCAATCTGCTTCCAATAGATATTCATGTTGCGGTAGAGTTCCGCAACGAGTCGTGGAATAGAAAACAGACATGGGATCTTTTGGAAAAATATGGCGTAGCAAACACGGTTACAGATTCGCCGATAGAATTTCTAGCAAGGCCAGTTGTCACTGCCACGACCCACTCGTACGTTAGATGGCATGGACGAGGCAAATCGCCATGGTACGATTATACCTACTCGGAACAAGAATTGCGCCCGTGGCTTGCCAAGCTGCAGGTCATGGAGGAAAAGGTCCCAGTGGTGTACGCCTACTTTAACAACCATTACCGCGCCGATGCCCCCACCAACCTGCTACAACTGTTGGAGATGACAGGAGACTTGACAGATGCTCAGAAGAAAGTCAAGGCCAGACGAGAGCGCTACGAGCGAAGAAAGGCTATAAAAAAGATAACGGACTTTTAAGCTATTTTCGGAGGACTCTCATGAGCAGAGACTTGGCCTTATGCATGCCAGGAATCGTAAAGCCCCTTGCGATTATCACGGGGCAATTAAGCTGATCCAAGAGCGCCAGAAAGTCTGGATTATTAAACACCGAAAATCCGCCCAGTGTTGCACCCATCACTACAAGGTCGGGCTGAAATGAGCCTATTGCCGACAGCAGGATGTCGGCCGATGTCGAGCTGCTCTCTGTCAGGCGTATTTCTTTCAGCTCGACTCCAAGCTGGCTCAAGTAGTCTTGCTGCATCGCCACGCTGTTTTTTTCCGATCCGCCCTTGCTTATTGAAATCAAGTTCACTTTGAAGCGCCCGGAATGCTCTAGCCAGCTCGTCGCTTTAAGTACCACTTCTGAATGCTCTCCGCCATCATAAACCACAACCATGCTCTTCTTGTCGACCGCCGGGATTGCGCGCGAATTTAGATCGATATCGATGCGCTCATGCTCAGGCTCGAGCTGAATTGCATCGTTCTCTGCCCTTATCGCCAACATCTTGCAAGTCGTCAGTGTTAACAACTTCCTGTCACGCCGAAGCGTTTCAAAGTCAGATACGAGCAGGTCGATCTTTTGCTCTTCGATTGTCGCTAAAATGGCCTCTGTGGAGTCGTGCGAAACCCTGACGAGGTAGTGGTTTGGAACGCTCTCCCTGTCAAGCATTTTTTCCAGTGGCTCAAATGACCTCTTGGCAGTATCAGCAAAAGCCACGCCCGCAGAAAGAGGCGTTTGGTGTGGCACTGTGATTACCCGCAGGATATTCACTTCCCCAGCGGTTTCCTTGGCTATCCTTATGGCGTATTTGATGAGCCTGTCAGGGTTTTCCGGCGTATACGGAATCAGGATTCTGTAGTCTTGTCTTTTCAAATCTCCTTCAGATGTCACTATCGGCGCATAGTGCTGTATCTCCTTCTTGAAGGTGTACATCCGGTATATCACAAAGCCTATAAGAATCCAGAGAACCGTTATGCCCCAGCTGAGCGGCTGCGTGACAAGCAAATAGAGCGCAAGGCCAATTTTCAGAAAGATCCCAATAATAGGGATAACCGGGAACAGCGGCGTCTTGAAACCATACGACAGCTTATCACCGTATATTCTCCGTATGCTAATTACCGCAATATTGACCTGTGTAAACAAGAGCAAAAAAATCACGCCTGCCGCCACAGCAATGTCTGCTAGTGGAAGAGTATATGCGATAAATGCCATTATGATTCCCGATATCACTATCGCAACATGCGGCGTTTTGTTTCTGGGATGAATTGAACTAAGTTTGTGTGGCAAGTTGTAATGTCTGCCCATTGCAAATGCCACTCTAGCCGAAGAAAATGTAGTTGCGTTTAGCGCAGCCAAAGTCGATACCATGCCGCCGGCTAGCACAATCAAGGCACCGTAAGGTAGAAACATTTCAGCAGCTCTCATGATGCCGAGTTCCCCATTGTCGCCGATGAATTTCCATGACGCTATCCCTTCAGGGAAGATAGAACCAATTGAGACGAAAGCTACAATGCAGTATAAAGTAACTACCATCGCGAGAGATATGAAAATCGCCCGCGGTATGTTTCTCTTTGGATTCTTCACTTCTTCACCGGTTTGAACTATGATTTCGTATCCTTCAAACTGTATGAAAGTGAGGCCCATGGCAGCGACAAGACCACCTATGCCCATTGGCATGAAATCAGAAAAGTTCGCTGTCCAATTTGGGTTATTATACATCGTCCAAAATCCAGCAACTATCAACGCGAAAACGGTGCCGAGCTGGATAATAGTCACTATCGTTCCCGTCTTGCCTGTCTCGGATGTTCCCTTGACATTGATGTAAATGAAGACTGCTACGGAAGCAACAGCTATCAGCTTGTCAATTGGAATAATCCCTAACAATGAGTCACCATTAATTATGTGAGTGTACTGCAGCAAGCCAGTGAAAAATGAGCCAAATCCTACAGCATACAAGCTGCCGGCTATGGTGTGCGCAAACCACGCCATCCAACCACTGATAAAGGCATTGGGCCGCGGCAGCCCTTCTCTAACCCAAAGGTATCCGCCGCCAGCTTCGGGCATCGCAGAGCCGAGCTCTGCGTATGCCATGGCAGTAAAAATCGTGATTATGGCGTTGATAATGAAGGCAAGAATGACAGCGCTGCCTGCCAGACCTATAGCTGGGCCGGTAAGCACGAATATGGCGCCGCCTATCATGCCGGCAATACCCACCATTATGATGTCCGTGAGGCTCAGGGTGCGCACAAGTTGGTGTTGATGAGGATGTTCAACTGGCGGACGCTGAGACTCAGGGCCTGTAGAGGCCGACAAATTTAGCGTAGAGTTCTCTAATAGAGAAATAAACGTTTAGGGTTCTGTTAAGCCTCAGGCTTATGCCTGAAAGCCAACTTGCTTGCATCGACTCTGAGGATTACCGGCATCGTCGGGTTCCCCTTCATTGCTTCACCTACAAGCCCTTGTGAACGCTCGAACCTTGAGCGCCCTTTGATAGAGAGGTTCATTGCTGCTACAATATCCCTATCCATCCATTTCTTGCATTTAGCACACCAAAGCTGTCTATTTTTCCTGTCCACTTGGGCTATCTTCTTCCCGCATTGTGGACAGAGCTTTGATGTGCCTCTCGTCTCGTTAACGGATAACTGAATAATAGGTATTCCTTCCCATGCTGCTTTATATTCAATCTGACGCTTTATCTCTGCAAAAGACCAGCCATTTAACTTACCCCGATATGCGCGGCCTTGATAGTTGCCGCGCTGATAGATTTTGCGAATATGGCGAATGTCTTCAAATGCAATCGCAGTTTTACTCTCCTTGGCAGATTGCACTACTGATTTCGAGATACGATGAAGTAGCTGATTT
>DASYSB010000011.1:0-5563 GCA_036003785.1 Nitrososphaera sp. | reverse complement strand
GGAATGATCTCGACCAGCGGATACAACAATTCGTTGTCCATCTTTGGGATCTCGATCATTGCGTCATAGATGTCGTTTGGTGTGTTTGAAATGCCGATTATCTTGGCTCCCCGTGCTTTAACTTCATGCGCGCTTGAGAGTGTGTCGCTGTAGGTTTTGTCGTCTGGATTTAGCACAAATACTACGGCGTTCTTGTCCATTAGTGCAAGCGGGCCGTGTTTTAGCTCGCCGGCTGCGATGCCTTCCGCATGCACATAGGCGAGCTCTTTCATCTTGAGCGCGCCTTCAAGCGCGATCGGAAAGTGGATCGATCTGCCGAGTAGGTAAATATCGTTTACCTTTGGCATTGTCAAGTTTACCAACCGTTCAATGCCCGCGCTGCCGGCAAGCATTTTTGTTATCTTGTCTGAAACGATGTCCCTGTCAAAGCCGACTCTGCCGCCACTTAAGCGATCAAGTATAGCGTACGCAAGTGATAGCTGACCGGTGAAGCTTTTTGTAGCCGCTACCCCAATCTCTGGGCCGGAATTAATGGCAAGCGAAACATCCGCACCCCTTGCAAGCGAAGAGGTTGGAACATTAACTATAGATAGAATCTTTGCTCCCGCAGCCTTGGCCAATTTGGTAGCCGAGAGCACATCCGCAGTCTCGCCGCTCTGCGAAATCGCGACAACAACCGTGTCCTTGTCGATCGAATCAGCGTTGTACTTGAACTCGCTTGCCATTACCGGCTCAAACCGCTTTTTCAGAAAGCGCGAACCTATCATTGACGTGATAAGCGACGTGTGGTAGCTTGTGCCGCTGCCTGTGACAATTATGTTGCCGGCTGCTGCGATCGCATCGCAGAACGCCTTTATTTTGTGTTCCTCCTGGTAAGTCGCGGCCTTTATGCTTGTTCTCTGCTCAAATATCTCCTTGATGGTATAATGTGCAAATTCGCCCTTGTTGACGTCAGCAAGCTCCCACGCGACCTTTGTGACGCTCCTTGATACTGACTCGCCTCCGAAATTGAAAATGTTGGTGCCTGTCCCATCGATTATTGCAATGTCGCGGTTGTCAAGGAACATTGCCTGATCGGTATATTGCAGAAATCCAAGCACATCGCTTGATGCATAACACGCATTGTCTGAAATCCCAATTACTAATGGCTCGTCAAGGCGGGCGCAAGCAAGGATTCCGTTTGCAAACATGGCCACAAACGCGTACGAGCCTTCAAGCTGGTTCACCGTTCCCATCATTGCCACCTTGATGTCTTTGCTCGCGTTGTAATGTTCTTCAAGCAAATGGGCGATAACCTCTGTGTCCGTTTCGCTCCTGAATCGGTGACCCCTTTCCACCAGCTCTTCTTTGAGCTGTAGGTAATTTTCTATAATGCCGTTATGTACAACAGCGATGTCCTCGGTGCAGCAAGGATGCGGATGGGCATTGTAATCGGTGACTCCTCCATGTGTAGCCCATCGTGTATGACCAATGCCAACACAGCCCTCCATTTCAGCCAAGTTCAGATTGCTGTTAACCTGATTTACCTTGCCAATGCCTTTTCTCACTGAAATCTTGTTAGTTGAAACGGTGGCAACTCCAACGCTGTCATAGCCCCTGTATTCCATTCTCTTCAGACTTTCGACCAGCGCGGGTGCGACAACATTTTTACTGATGATCCCAATGATAGAACACATCTAGTCAATGTCTGGAAAGAGTGCTTTTATCGATTGAGTAGTTGTACTCTGGCTTTATTTGACCGAAAAATCAGATTGCATTTTTTCTAGGTCTCGTCAAGAGTAAGATTCTTCTGTTTCCAAAATGTAATCCAATTCCAGAATCTATTTTCATTAAAATCAAACTTAAGACGGCATCGCACGATTTTTGCTTCCATGTTATTACGTCCAAGTATTTGGATAGCATGTATTGTCAAACCATTCTGGACTGGATGACGATCATTGCATGGCTTGTGGCAGCCCGCCAATAACGGATAATTTCACGGGTGAGCTCGTATGCAGCTCCTGTGGTGTAGTCCTCAAGGAAAGAGTCGAGACGCCTTCACCAGAGTGGAGGTCTTTTTCCCCGACCGACGACAGAGCAAGAGGGGGTTTTCCTTCGTCGCTCTTGATACACGACACGGGGCTTTCTACGTACATCGGCACCGCGTCCGGCTCGACACAAGATCAGCAATCAGGCGATCAGGAAAAGAATAAGAACAGCAGTTCTGTTTACGTCCACCGCGCTTCCTGCCCGATCCCGGTAAACAGGCTGCGCAAACTTAACGCCATGTCTGTTTCAAGCGCGCCCGTTTCAAGGAACCTTAAGAAGGCCACCTGGGAGATAAACAGGATATGCAGTTGCCTCGGGCTTGCGTGGCAGGTGGCGGAGAGATCTGCGTATTTTTACAGAAAAGCGCTGCAAAAGAACCTGATAAAGGGAAGATCGATCTCGGGGTTTGTCGCCGCTTCGATATATCTTGCGTGCAAAGAACGGTTGATACCCCGGACTATTGACGAAGTTTGCAAAGCCGCTGGCGTTGACAGGCCCTTTGCAACCCACTGCTACAAGATTCTAGTCGGCGAGACTTATGTCCAGCCCCCGATCACCGACCCATTTAGAAACATTGCCAAGATTTCCGCAAGAGCAGGAATCGAAGAGCGGGTGTCAAGGAGGGCAATAGAGATCCTATCTTCTGTCGCAAGCCACACAATGATAATGGGTAAGAACCCACTTGTTCTCGCTGCGGCTGCGCTGTACCTTGCAACGGTGGAGCAGAGGCTAAACGTGACCAAGACAGTGATAGCCGATGCGGCGGAGATCAGCACTATTTCGCTCCGCAAAAGGCTCTTAGACATCACTCGCGCGCTTTCAAGACATTAGTCAAAGATAAGGCCGGCTCTGGCAAGAAGGAACAGCTTTGGAATATTTTATTGGATGGCACAGCCTACAGAAGGCATTACGCTTTTTCTCATTTGCAATTCTAGCAAACCTGCTATAGGGCCGGATTTGAATAGCGAGTCAGCCACTTGTTGCTGATAGCCCTGGCAGCTCGTAAAGATTTCTGTGCCAAGTTTGTCTGCAAGTTTGTTGTCATAGTAAGCTGTTATCTTGTTCTCCTTGCCCAGGTTAGCCTCCCTCACCTGCGAGCCGTCATCCCATTGAGAAAACCCGTAGTACTTGTAGCTTGAGGCGGCAACTGAATATAGGCCTATCGGCAGCTTCAGATTGAGCGGCGTAAAGCCATTTGCCACCACGCCAACGCCGCTGACTGTCACGTGCATGCCTTTTATGCTATTGCCGAGATTATCGTAGCTTTCAACCCGGAGGTTTGCAAGCTCACTCTTGTATACTGCGACAAGCTCTGTGGTGCCGGCGACCGTCAATTTGTGGTAGGGTGACGTTTCGCCATCCTGCCATTTTGAAAAGATAAAGCTCTGGTAGTTGCTAGCTCCGACTTCGTAAAGCCCTTCGGGCAAAAGGAACTTGGTTGGGCTAAAACCGGTGATGACTACGTTGTCATTTTTCCTGACTTCGATCCATAATCCCTTTATTTCATCGCCTTCTGTGTCGATGGTCCTGACCCGGACCTCCTTGAGATCGGCGCCTGAAACGGCATAATCCTCAATCGCATGCTGGTACCCCTCGAACCAGCGCGGAAGCGTGGTATAGGTGTTGGTAGAAAAGTGGTAGCCTATTCCACCCTGCCATGCCTCGATTGTGTCTCTTGCAGATGTTTCTTCGTCCATCTTGTATCCCATCACGTTATTGATGTCATTGCTAGAGATCCCCATGTAGCGGGTCGCAGGGTATTTCGAGAACCAGTCTAGCTGGGATGCAAGGCGCCACTGATGCTCGAAGGACACAATATCGCTCACCGACATCACCTTTTCATTGACCAAAACGCTGCCGGGGTTGGCTATGACCAGCCTTTCACTGCCAAATGACTTTGTGTAGTCGTAGATCTGTTTGTAATAATCCACGTGCCAGTCGCTGTCCAGCATGGAAACTTCGTCAAGCATCACTCCGTCTGCTCCGCTGTCAAGGCCCATCTTGATTTCTTTTAGCACACTTTCAAGTTGCCTGTTTCCGTCGCCTGTGGCGACATAGACAAGGACCTTGACACCATTTTCGTGAAATTTCTCAGTCACCTCTGATCTGAGGTTGACTTCTCCTGTCGAGGTATGATAGGGGCTTATGACAAATGCCGGCTTTGCCGCGACTATCCTTTCAATTTCCTGACCCAACTCGCCCTCGTCGTCAGAGTACCAACCGTAATAGACGACAAACTTCCTGTACGTCGTCCCCTGCTCTGGGGCGGCAAGTACAGTAGAAGATGAGAGAAACGACAAGAAGATCATGGCTAGGAATCCTTTTAGTCTCAACTACCAATAGCTTCCATTTTTGAGCTTATTTAAGACGAAAGAAACTGTCTTGCAGAATATTGTCCATAGGACATATTTTTATTTCCAGGCCGCTCTAGAAGAATAATGAAGGTCTGTAGCTTCAAGTGCCCTGCGTGTGGCTATGAGTCTATGCACCAGGTAGGGACACTAGACATGGATCAGATCCTGACTGATGCCAACACAGAGTTTGCACAGTACCGGCTTTTTGTTTGCAGGAAGGAGAAAAAATTCGTCCATGCCGACATACTAGACGCCCAATTTGAGAATAAGTGTCCGTCAGACAAGACCGAGCTTGAGGAGGTCGACCCAAAGCAGGCAAAGTGCCCCCGGTGCGGTAAAGAGCTAAAGATTCAGGAGATCAAGCCGTTTGCCACGGCCGACAGCTCTGCAGAATAAGGTATTAAATATCCGTTGGTCTAGAACGAATAACCACCATAAATTATAAATACAACGCTCTGTATCCGTAGGTTGACAGCCATTGCTAAAGCAGATGTTGAGGTCTGGTGACCCCATCAAGTTCACGGATGACGAGCTTCTTCAAAGAAAGATAGAGAACGTCCTAGACGATCTAGAATGGACCGTCAAACATTTGTTTTTGGACCTTAGTCCCGACGCTAACAAGCGGATGGTTGTGGACTTTATCAATGAGCTGGTAGCTACCGAAAACCCGCGCCCGAACACAAAGCGGGCCTACATCACCAACCTGATATTACTTTCACGGCACTTCAAGCATCAAAAATCATTTCGAGAATTCACCAGGGATGACATCCTAGCATATTTACAAACTTACAAGAAGTCGGCTGCGGCTGACCCCAAGGAGAAGTGGATTAACACCTACAACCAAAAGACCGCTTTGCTAGCTAAATTCTTCAAATGGTTGTATTTCCCCGACTTGCCGAAGAATGAGCGTAAGAAGGCCAAGCCGGATGTAGTGAAAAACCTGCCAACCTTCATGCGCAAAGAAAAGGCAACAGTGGAGGCTAAAGACCTGTGGTTGGCTGAAGAGGATAGGGTATTTCTGAAGTACTGCCAAGACCCTAGGTTGTGCCTCTATCATACAATGGCTGATGATACCAGTGGTAGACCAGCTGAGCTTCTAGCATTGCGCTTCAATGATGTCAAGATAAAGAATAACAATGGCAAGATTTACGGCGAAGTAGAGATTGGGCGCGGTGGCAAGA
>DASYSB010000010.1:0-23883 GCA_036003785.1 Nitrososphaera sp. | reverse complement strand
AAAAACATTTCAGCGGTCCATCGACCAATGCCCTTTACCTGTACCAGTTGTTCGATTACCTGTTCGTCAGGTAGTTTTGACAGCAGAGCAAGCTTTAGCCGGCCATCTGACACGCGCGAGGCGAGGTCCTTGAGGTACTCTATCTTTCTTTCAGAAAGCCCGGCGGCGCGCAACTTGAAATCCTTAGTTGCCAGCAGCTGCGCTGGCCGGGGAAACCTGCCGTAAATCTTGACGAACCTGCCGTAAATCGCATCTGCCGCGCTGCCGGCAAGTTGTTGGTATATTATCGCCTCCACCAAAGACTGGAAAGGGTCTTTTCGGAGCTTGATTTCATATGGGCCGACAGACTCTATTATCACTGCAAGGCGTGCGTCTGCAACCGCAAGGTGCTTCAGCACTTCTGTCGTTTCTTTTGCAACTCGCTTGGTCATTATTGTCGCCTATAGAGGAAGCGAGCCTAGCACTGTGTCAAAGTTGGCCCTTGTCTGGTCACGCTTGTATATCTTTAACGCGAGAAGCGCTTTTTCCCTGTCAGCTTCTAATGTTTTCTTTACCCTCCCAGCGACGGCACCATATAGAAATATCGATTGCGCGGCGGCAGTCACATTGCTAGTCTTCCTATTAGTGCTTGCGCTTTCAAAGTCGATTATGCAGGGTCTATCTGACACTATGATGTGCCGGTTCATGCGGCTGAGCTCGCCATGGTCAAGCCCGGCCCTATCAAGGCCATAGCATTGCTCCAGCACCGACCGTGCCATCCTGCGCAACCTGCTTTTTGCGGCACCGCCTACCCAGTCGACGATCCTCTGACCGTCTACAAACTCCATCGCAATCAGGTTCTTTGTGTATCCTTCAAGGCGCGGGCCAGCGCCGGCACAGTTTGCTATTTTATGAAGACGTGCTTCTTCGTCCATCGTCTTTCTGTCAGCGTCTATCCTCCTAATCTTTAGCGCGCAGGTCTTACCACCGATCTTTGCACGGAGCACGAGTCCGACACAGCCCTTGCCTGCGATGTGTACACCGTTTACAATTGTCCTACCGCCTAGGGTGATTGACGTTATGCCAAGCGACTCCATCTCGGCTATGCGCTCTTTGTATTCGCTTTCTGAAAAGCGAGGATAAGATAAGAGTGGCACAAGCTGAGACGAACCTATATCAAGCTCATCTGAAAATGAGACGTTCTGTTGAAACAACTTCTCCAATTGCTTCCTTCGCGACCCCTTTGAATTTCCTATCGGTTCCACTATAAATTTGGAGCTTCCCTGCAATCAGGTCTTTTGCTACTCCGCTGCTCTCCATATTGGTAAGAAGCGACCTGACGAATTTCCTTGCATCTGTTATCCTTCTGTCCACCAGCATTGCGATTCTCATCTCTTTGTCAACCCATGTCATGAGTGCTTTTTTCCTGCTGGAAAGGAAGCTCTCAGTGTCATTTCTCCTGAAAACTTCGGGCCCCTTTTTCTTCATGTACGGCGCAAGCGTAAGAGATTCAAGAAGGAATGCAAGGGCTGCAGAATTCTTTTCATCGGTCATGCACGAGCTGCGCAAGACCACAAAGTCTGCTATCTCTAGCTGCTTTGCTATCGCCTTCACGCTGCGCTTTAGCTGTCCCCAGATGATGTCCGGGCTCCGATCGCTGTGTGAAAACTCTACTACCAGAACGTTTGGGCACAGCTTACTTGCATCGGGGCCGCGCTGGTTACCTTTGAAAAACTGGATTGACGGCTTGTCAAGAAACGCCCTTGCAGCCAGAATGAACCTGCCGGCGCTCTCTGGCGAAATCGCGGTCCCGAGGTTCCGCCTGCTGTCCACCGGGTCTAGGATTATGACGGGACTTGCAAACCCTTTTACGATGTCGTAATCGTAGTCGCCTATTGATACGACCTGCCGCTCCTGCCAGTCCGACGCCGCGCGCAGGACGTTCTCAAATGAGCCGTATTTCAGCACGAGCACTTCAGAAACATAGCCGCTAAAGCCTCCTGTAGATATTTCCGCGCCATATAACCCTGCTGCCTTGAGGAATTTCTTCAAGAGTCTTGCTTGCTGCCTTTTTTCGCTGTCAAAGTTGCTGCTGATGAATCTAGTGTGGAATGGCGACCTGTCGGCCGCGCTCTGCCACTTGCCCTGCTCAACGTCGTAGCAGGGAACGACATTGACCCTGATATTTTTCACAAATGCTTCGACATACGGATGATCGGAATAGCGCAGCCTTGGCTTGTAATCCTTCAGCGCATTAAGACCAACAGTTCTGCCCAGCTCTTCAAACTTTTCAACTGCAACTGAAGGCTTGACTTTGAAAAAGATGTCAATGTCTGCGTCGCCATGGAGCCAGGTGCCCTTTGCAAGCGAGCCGCCAAATATCACATCGACGACATCGGCCAGGGAGGCCACATGCCGGTCTACAAGCGCTTTTGTCTCCTGCGCGACCGCATTTATCCTCTTCTCTTCGCTAGACGAAGGCTCGCATTGAGGCAATATTTTTGCGACAACCGCGCTGACGCTGGACATACTGGTTCATTTCTTGGCTTCTACGGTATAAATGTTCGAGTAGACCGGCCCCGATGGTGAGAGGTCACTCTTTTTTAAGTGCACTTTGGCTATCACCTCAGAGCCAATAATCCTGTCCTGATATTTTGCAGGAGCGTCGCCTATCTGGACCGGCCGGTGCTTTGCGCGGAAAATAGTCATGTGAGGCGAGAACGGCTTGTCCACGGAAAATCCAAGTTCGGCCATTCTTGCCACAACATCGTTCGCAAGCGCCATCAGCTTTCGGCCGCCTTCCTGATCTACGCCAACCCAGACGACCCGAGCAGACGAAGGCTTGGGAAATGCGCCGACGCCTGTGTAGACAACAGTAAAAGGTTCAAACTGCACTTGTGCCAGCTCGACTTTTATGCTTTCGATTTCGCTGTCGCTTTTTTCACCAAGAAAGATCAGAGTAAAATGAAAATTCTGTGGCTCGACAGGCTTGACATCTTTTGGGCTCCATCCTGCGAATGACATTATTTCCTTTTGCAATTTAATCAATTCGCCTGTTGATACGTCGACTGCGATAAAAGTGCGCATTGCTCAACCATCTTGGATCCTCTATTTACATGTCGTGTTCTATCTCATGGCGCTGTCGGCTCGGACTCAGATAAAAGGTTTCAAATACGCCAGAATTGCAGAAATGACATTGGCAGGAGCTGACAGTTTCGCGGTAGAGCATGGCAAAGCACAACAAGTTGTAGAGTGGATGAATTCGTTCGCGAAAAAGAACAATCAAAAGTTTGAAGCTAGGCTAGCAGGCTATACGATGCAGACGATAAAGTTCGGAGACTTTGAAATGATAGCTTGGAGCGGCGACTGGTCAGTCGCGCGTAGTATCATTCAAAAGGCGAGCAGCAAGATGCGCTCCAAGGTAATCGAGTCCGGCTACCACGAAAAGCGCGAACTTCTGTCAGCGATGTTTGGAAGCTCTTCAGAGTATGGTAAGGTGTATTCAAACGGCAAGCTCGTCGGTCAGATAGAGACGGTCAAAAAATCTGGCAGGTGGACAGTCAAGGTCGAAAGTTTCGTCTGATCATTTCGTATTCTTAAAGTACATCTTTTTCATATCCTTTACCCATGCGTCCTTTTTCTCGTATATCCGCTTGTGTTTTCTTGGCCTACATACCGACATTGCATAGGAGCAGAGTAGAGGGAAATACACTGATGAATCACCGTATACAATGACGTTGCCCCGGTGAGAAGTCTTGATCTTGCCCCAGCTCTTGCCTTCCTGAAGCGTAGCGCCAGAGAGGCCGCCCGTGTCGGGCCGAGCGTCTGTCAATTGTATAAGATAGTCCTGCCCGCCCTCCTTAATCCTCAGAATTTGATATAACGCAGGTCCAGTCTGCTGGAAAAAGTTCTTGGGGACTCCGCCGCCAAGCTCGAGCCCACCGGACCGGTTGCTCTTCCACAGAATAGCAGCTGACTCGGCTACATCAAGTATGACGTTTGGGAACACTCCCTTACCTTCTAGCAATAGCGGCAGCATGTTAAGGCCTATCGACGAGTCGCTAATTGCCGGCATATACACAGGCACCTTGTGCTCGTAAGCCTTGACTAGGAACGACTTGTCGGGGTGCCGGGAGTTTTCCTTGGCTGCTTTACCAAGTGCATAGGCGATGTCAGCGGTAGACGCATTAGGGGGCACATCCTTTGCCCTCCCGATCTCTTTTTGCACAATGAGGTCCTGCGCCTGGAGTGTCCCCATCTCCTTTATGTAAACATCATAAATCCTCACGATCTGTTTTGAATACAGGACATCATCGTCAACGTCAAAGTGGCCCTGTCTCACAGGCAAGTCATAAGCGAAATGCAGATCATGGTAGACATTGGCTCCGGTTGCCACGATCCAGTCGATGAACCCCTTCTCTATCATTGCCGAGATAGTCCGGCCAAGTCCGATAGGCGTCATCGCGCCTGCGAGGGTCAGGCAGACTGTCGAGTTGGTGCTTATCATCTCCTGCAGTATTTCTGCAGCTTCAGCCAGCCGGCGCGCGTTGTAGCCGGTAGAGCCGTAAAACTTGATCAGGTCTGGAACGGTCATGTTCGCTGAGACTTTTGGGGGCTCGATTTTCCTGCCAGTAAATGTATGTCTGCTGTCCACCCTCTTTGTAAAATTGCACTTGCTTTTAAAATATTCATTGCTTTTTCAGTAACAGGCAGGCGCAGGCGGTGCTGTGAAAGTTCAGAGGAACTGACGAATTGGCGCCGTCGGCAGCTGCCTGGCTACACTTTTTCCATTTTCCGGCACTGTAGCGATAAAACTCTTTCTTTGCCACTGAGAAACGGCGGATAAGCCTGCCAAGCGACTTTCTATCGTAGACCCTTTGCTCCGGCTTGGAACCCTTGCCATAGGGCATAGTTATAATCGCGCTGCCACGTTTTTTTAACAACCGGAAAATTTCCTCCATTGCAGTTGTATCCCCATTTTTGTCGCTGTTGTTGTAGCTGAGCCCTATGTGCTCGATGGTGCTTATGCTGATCACCTGATCAAAGATCCCGTTCCGGAAACCTGTTGATCTGGCGTCCATAACGGCATCGCAACTCTGTGCCAAATCAATCCCAAACACCTGCCACCTGCTTCCGAACTTCTTGATCGCCTGTGCAAGAGCAGAGCCTGCAGACCCGACATCGAGTATGTTTGCCCTCTTGAGAGGAGATACTAGGTTCCGGGCGAGGAAATCGTACTCAACGAGCCTTTCCGACGTGACTCCTGCAAGCAGGCTGTGGACCTCAAGCTTGTTGTGCGTGTGCGTGTCCGCTGAGAGCGAATATACAGGGATGTCCAAACCCGTCCTTTTGTTCTTCCGGTAGCCAGCAACATGGATTATTTTTCTTTGCTGTAGCTCGACAATTGTTTTTATTATTTCCGACATGCTTGTACCACCCACCAGCCGGTAAAGCGCGTATTGATCGGCAGGCGATCTTTTCAGAATGGAAATTAGGCGATCTTGCAGCATCAAACACGGATCTTATCAAGAACTCTATTTTTTATCTTTTTGAAAAAAAGCACGATTCAGTCCGAGTGGCTCTGTTTGCGTCTTACCACTATGGCTTCTTCTGCTTCGATCCTGCCTACGAATGCACGTTAGAACGTAAGAATCTTTTTTGCGGTATTCACTTTTTCCAAAAGTTCTTTCAGGAATATGTCGGCAAACTGCTCGAAGCTTTGCACTCCGTGCTTTGCCCGGTATTCCTGCTTTCTATTTTCGTACTCTTCAACAAGCCAGCGAAAGTCGGCCTCTTTGATCCTGACAACATTATTTTGCGCAGCTGCCTTTGACTCGAACACGTTGAGCATAAAGACGCCGGCGAACTGGGTAAAGCTATTGGTCTTGTACTTCATGTCGTAATCGTCTTCCAGCCTTTCATAATTTTCTTCAAGCCATGTCTTGACATCTGAGCGAATCGTAAGCGAAGTGTATCGGCCGGTAAAGTCTGCCTTTATGTTGTTCATCTCCACAGAATAAAAGCCGCGCTTGACCTCGTTCATCATTATGATCAGCGCACTCGGAAGGAACATCCCGGGGTAAAAGTCGTCAGTGTCCTTTTGCAGCCGGGTCAGAATCGCTGGCTTTAGACCTATCGTCCCGTACCCTTGGCTAGGCACAAGAAAAGAGAGCTTTTGGACAGTTAATTAGTCTTTCAGCCTTATGCAAGCTTTCCCCCGGCAGGGGTGACGAATCCCTTCAGGTCCTCCCCTCTAATGACATCTTCTTCCGGTGGGACATAGTCGACGACTCCGTGCCTCTGCTCTCCAGGGTACTTCTTTTGCGTGGCCAGTGCGACTCCGATAAAGAGGGCAAATGAAAAGACAGGCGGGATCATTGAATCCAGACCAACTAGCTCTACTGGGATTGTGTAGAACAGCACCAGCCTCAACACCGTACCCCCTATAAGCGATGCCATTGCAGCAGGCATGTTAGCCTTCTTCCAAAACAAGCCCAAGGTTAGCGGAGCAAGGGCGCCTGCAAACACGATGTCAAATGCAACAACAAGGTAAATGCCGGGTTGTGGAAGCTGGGAGGCCAGTATGAACGCGGCGATCATCATTGGTATGGTAGCAATTCTAGTTGTCATGAGAAGTTTCTTGTCCTCCATCCCGGGTTTTTTCTTAATTCCTCTCAAGATGTCTCGCTGTATCAGGTTCCTAGAAATGACGCTAGATACGGCAAGCAAGCCACCGTTTGCAGTTGACATTGATGCTCCAAGCACACCCATCAGCAGAGCCGCGCCAATCGGAAAGGGAACGTGGTTAAGAGCAATTTCTGGCAGAGCCAAGAACGGATCTGCAATATCTGGAATTAAGAATAGCGCGACGATCCCCATCATGCTTGTTGGAATAACAGTGAGCAGAGTCAGCCCTCCGCCCATGAAGGCGCCGTTCCGTGCCGTTTTTGGAGTTTTCGCTGCAAATACGCGCTCCATAAAGTCCAGTGCCACAATGTCTCCAAGCCCAAGAGCTGCAATAGCGGCCCAGTTTATCAGCGCGCCGTTCCCAATGTCTGTCAGGCCTGAAAAGTCGAGGTACGCTGGCGGAGTAGCACCAAGGATTGCAGCAAATTCTACACCGCCATATCCGCCGTAGAAGAACAGAAAGGCCGCCCAGAACGCAATGATTGCAAGGTATATCTGGAAAATATCCGTGTATGCGGAAGAGAATAGGCCACCCGCATAAGTGTATACAAGAACTATTAAAGCGCCAATAAGAATAGCAATCGTAAGGTCGATCTGTAGCACGGTGGACAAGATGTAGCCGGTCGCTGCAAAGTTTCCTGCGACTAGGATGGTGAAACTAATCATTAAGAGAACGCTTGAGATTCCTTCGGGTGCCTTACCAAACCTCCTGTAGTAAAAGTCGGGCAGGGTAAGCATAGACATTTTGTTAAGTTTTTGACCATACACAAATCCAGTAAGGAATAAACAAATAGCAAGACCTATTGGAAGCGCTGCGCCAGCCCAAAAGCCAAAAGTGTATACAAGTCCAGCGTTGCCAAGTGACGAGTTTCCATCAATAGATTGAGCGGCAAGCATTGTTCCGACGAAAAAGAGTGGAAGACTCTTGCCTGCAATCATATACCTTTTGCTGCTCTTTTTAACAAGCCTTGATGTCATGACGCCGACTACGAGTGAAAGTATCAGAAAGCCAATGATGGCTATCCCGTACCCATCCAGAACTGCCATAGATTTCTCACATTTATAGTAATTATATAAGCATTGCCAAAGTCATAAATAAGTCCAAAGTTCGACTGTCGAACTCAAGGTCGGCATACGCCTGATACCCGCAGTAGATGGAAGCAAAAGCTTATGTCTTCTTTCCGGATGTCTGGGATTTGCCTGCCATCTTCGTGCTTCAAGTCCTGAATAAAGTCGTAGACCTCCTCAACTGTGACTGGCGCGTCGTCGTACCCGATCTCTTTGTTCACGGTATTGTACATCGATATGTAATAACTGAGGAAGGCGGTCTTGACAGCGCTCTGCTCGGCCCGCAGCGCACCACTCAGGTTACTGTCCATTCCTCTGAAGGGTCGTCTAAAAATGATATAAGGTTTGGGGTAAAAAATGTAAACTACGCATTTCACCACAAAAAAATATGCGTATATTACTTTTGAAGCTACAAACCCAAAAATCTTGTGTACGGAAAAAAAGACATTTATAAATAAGAACATTAGTAATTAGCGGCCGATGAAGGTCAAGAATATCCCCGTAGAACTAATCGATGTTGCAGAGGAAAACGTCCGCAAGGATCAGGATTTTGGCAAGGACGGCAACGACCGGCTGATGGAAGAGCATCTGTCCAAGTTTGATCTGCTCCAGCCAGTGGTTGTGCGCTTTGACGACGAAAGCAAACGCTACAAGCTGCTCATCGGCCGCAGGAGGTTCTTCGCGCTCAGCGCCAAAGGAGTCACAGAAGTGCCGGCCGTCATCACCGAGCTTGAAGGGGCCGAGGCAGAAGCTGCATCGTTGTTTGAAAATTTGGTGCGCAAGGATCTGTCGCCGCTTGAAAAAGCGCGCATGGTAAAAAAACTGGTCGAATCAACAAGCGGTGGCATAACCAGCGCGTCGGCAAAGTACGGCCTGCCAAAGAGCACCATTAGCGAATGGCTCAGCATACTGAGGCTGCCACAGATTCTGCAGGAGCAGATAGAAAAGGGCGAGATCACTTCTTACGAAGCCATAAGGATTGCAAGGAGGCCCGAGATTCACGACAGGCTTATGGAAGCCGTCTCGCAGTCCAGGCTGCAGGAAGAAATGGTCGGAGTCGGAGTGAAACGCGGAGCTCCAAAGGGACTCTTGACTGTGCGCCTTGTGTTTGACCCGCGCAAAAAGTCGGACAGGAAAATGTGGAAGCGTCTCAACGAAAAGGCGTGCCAGAGCGGCCTTGAGGTCACACACTATGTCAGAAGCATCATGGCAAAGCACCTTCAATGAGCCCGAACTATATTTATACGACGCTTTAATAATTACGTAGGTTTTGGAAGTTGCAGCGCAGCCAAAAGCTGGCCCGAAAAAAATTGCAGTTGGCATCGGTCTCATTGCAGCTTTTGCAGTGTTGATATTCACTATTCCACCGGCGCTTGGCAAAGACATTCACCCCATGATCCTAGTATCGGCATTTATTTTGGTATCCGTTTATATCGTTCTGTCATTTGAGTTCCTCCACAGAAGTACAATCGCGCTCATTGGCGCAATAGCAATAATTATTGCCGCGCTTGCTTTTGGAATCCTGCCGGCAGAAAAAAGTTTTGAGTTCATCGTGGCCGCTATTGACTACAATACTATTGGCCTTTTGCTCGGCATGATGATAATAGTGGCCATCCTGGCGGAGTCGGGAGTCTTCCAGTGGATCGGCATCAAAGCAAGCAAGGCCAGCAAGGGCAACCTGTGGAAGCTGATGGTAATTCTCTGCACCTTTACAGCAGTGACATCAATGTTCATCGATAATGTCACGACGGTCCTGCTGATGATCCCAGTGACGGTAGCCGTGTTCAGGGTCTTCAAGTTATCGCCAATGCCATTTATCCTCGCTCAGGCATTGGCGTCAAACGTTGGAGGAACTGCAACGCTGATAGGCGATCCGCCAAACATAATGATAGGATCGGCCGCCAACATTGATTTCAACGCATTCATAATCCACATGGGACCGACAATAGCGATCTCGTTTGCTGCGTCGCTGTTCCTGCTAAAATTCATGTTTCGCAAAGAACTTGCAGTTCAAGCCCAGAATCTAGAGCAATTGATGAAAGAAGACGAAAGCCTATACCTGAAAGATAAAGGAATACTGAAAAAGTCACTGGCGGTCCTTTTTGGAGTCATTGCATTGTTTGTCGTGCACGGCTCGCTCAACATCGAACCGTCAATCATTGCGCTTGGAGGGGCAGGGGTCCTGCTTGCCATTACGAGAGCAAGTCCTGAAAGGGTGTTCCGCGAAGTAGACTGGCCAACCCTAATATTTTTCGCGGGCCTTTTCATAATCGTCGGGACGGCCGAGCACGCCGGCATGATAGAGTTGTTATCGTCGGCTGCGCTTGCAGCCACTGGAGGGAACCCATGGCTTGCATTTGTCATGATTATCTGGCTGTCTGCGATTGCCAGTGCATTCGTTGACAACATCCCATTTACTGCCACAATGATACCACTCATTCATACACTTAACGGAAGCACAGAGCTTGCAACTGCGTTTGGAGATTTCCACATCAGTCCCCTCTGGTGGGCCCTTTCGCTCGGAGCAAACCTTGGCGGCAATGGCACGCTGATCGGATCAAGTGCAGGGATAGTAGCTGCGGGCGTCAGCGAAAAGCATGGCCACCCCATCAGTTTTAACAGATGGTTCAGAGTCGGATTTCCCTTCATGATAATAACAGTCGCGATCGGAACTGTAATACTTGCAATAGACATAATGCTTCGCATCTAGCAACATAGTTTATACTCTAGCATCAATATGCCTCAACATGGCCGGCAAAACTAAAAGGGGCAAGGATCTTTTGCGCAGCGCGGTAAAGGATTATGTGATCAAGCAGGACGACATCCAGTCCATCTTCTTGAACATGGCAAATTCCGGCGGCTTTGAGTCGCGGAACCTTGCTGACGGTGTTGACATTTTAAGCAGTATGATAGACGAACAGAATTGCACCAAGTTCCTATCATTCGTCGGTGCCCTGATGTCGACGGGCGCAAGGGGCATCGTACGCGACATGGTAAAGAACAAGATGTGCGACGTCATCATTACCACCTGCGGCGCGCTTGACCATGACATTGCAAGGACCTATGGCAAATACTATGCCGGCGACTTCCGCATGGATGACAGCATGCTCCTGCACAAGAACATTCATCGGCTTGGCAACGTGCTTGTGCCTATGGACAACTATGGCCCGCTCATCGAAGAAAAGGTTCAGAAATGCTTGGGTGAAATGTACAAACAAGGTAAGCGCAACGTCGCGACGTACGAGATAACCGACTACATCGGCAGCACGCTTGACAAGTCGTCATTTCTCTACTGGGCTCACAAGAACAAGATCCCAGTCATTGTGCCAGGCATAGTTGACGGCGCAGTAGGAAGCCAGGTGTGGTTCTTTTACCAGCAGCACAAGGACTTCAAGATAGACATTTTGAAAGACGAAAGCACGCTGTCGGATCTTGTCTTTGAAGCCAAAAAGTCTGGCGCATTCATGATTGGAGGAGGCATTTCAAAGCACCACACGCTTTGGTGGAATCAGTTCAGGGGCGGGCTCGACTATGCGGTATACATAACAACTGCGCCAGAGTGGGACGGGAGCCTGAGCGGCGCGCTAGTCGCAGAAGCTATTTCGTGGGGAAAGGTGACCACGAAGGCTCGGCAAACCACCATCCATGGCGAAGCGACGACGCTTTTGCCTTTCATATACGCTGCTCTTGTTTCAGGAAGAAGAACGTAGATTACGTTTTCCGCGTCCCAGGCAAGGAATTGTTAGGCAGCCGAACGAAACCTGGAACGTAGATTACTCAGCAATATTTAAAAATACTTACTAATTACATATTTCGACCTCAGATGGGGATGGAATTTTACGGTGATTCGTACAAGGGCAACGACGAGCCGATCTTTGTTGGCATACCGACGTTTCTGAAACTGCCTTGGTTAAGGAGTAACGCAGAACTGAAAAAAGTCAGACCGGATGTTGCTGTAATCGGTGAGCCGTTTGACTTTGGCACGACCATTCGCCCCGGCGCGCGCTATGGGCCAAGAGCCATTCGTGCCGCTTCGACCGTACCTTCGCCGCCTTACGAGCATTTTAACATTGAGACAGGTGTCGACCCATTCGGTGTGTTCCGCACAGTTGACTATGGCGACGTCGTTGTTTCTCCAGGCGACGTCGTCGAGTCGCACAGGAGGATGACTGACAAGGTGAAAGAAGTACTCGACATCGACGGCATTCCTGTAATGCTTGGAGGCGATCACTCTATCACATTTGCGAACGTTCGCGCGTTCGCCAAAAAATACAAGAACATTGGTATGATTCACATTGACACTCACGCCGATTGTGCGCCCCAAGGCCTATGTGGCTTCAAGTACGATCATGGTGCTCACATACGCAGAATAATGGAGCTCGGCTGCCTCAAGGGCAAGAACTATACCCTGATTGGACCACGCGGCTATTGGCCCGGCCCCGACCTTTACAAGTGGATGGCAGACCAGGACTTTCAATGGTTCACGATGCTCGACGTAGAAGAGCTTGGCATCGACCAGATTGCAAAGGAGGCCGCTGATAGAGCGAACGACAATGTCGACGGAGTCTACATCAGTTGGGACATCGACACTTTCGACCCGGCCTATGCACCAGGAACTGGCGAGCCGGAGCCAAATGGCTTGACTTCGAGAGAAGGTATGAGGCTCATGCGATTGTTGTCAACTTCGTTTGATCCGGACAAGTTTGCATTCGACCTTGTTGAAGTCGCGCCGAACTATGACGTAAGCGACGTCAATTCGTACAACGGAGGCATCACATCAGGGCTTGCAAACAGGCTGATAGTCGAGCTCTTGGCTGGGCTTTCACTCACAAAGAAAGGGCAGACGGAAGGCCACCCGGTGAGGCCGCACTATTACCGCGGCAAAGGGAACACTTACAGCTTTGGCGGCCCCAAGGCAAAGGTGCCAAGGCGCCGATGATCCGAGTTAAGGCAACTATCAGAGGTGAGCCGGACGTACCGTCTTTTACAACGATCTTTGACTATGACGAGAACATTTTCTTTAGTTCCTCCACCATGATCGAAGAAAAGATCCAACAGAAAATGAAGATAAATGCAAACGAAGCTTTGATGGCATACTGCGCTTATGTGGTAAAGTCGATCCGCGCCGGCAAAAAAGACGCAGATATCCGAAAGGGGGCGTCAGAAATTCTGTCCGTAAACAATGTAATGATAGGCGTGCCAGAAACCCTGCAGGCTATTATTTTTGAAGTGGCATTAGAAAACAAAACGAGAAAGATCGCATTCAAGGAGCCAATTCCAACAAGCAGCTATATAATGTCTGGACATTGAGAGAGAAAGTGATTGATAGAGTCGTTCAACCATCTGGTAGAAGCAGTGTTTGCTCCGCTTGAAGACAACATTAGTACGGTAGCGCCGGCAGGACTTTTACTTCTCGGCCTGATCACTGGATTACGCCATTCGATGGAAGCGGATCACATTGCCGCCGTTTCTACCATAATGGCTACAAGCGAACGCCACAAAAAGCTCCGGCGTGCTCCTCTCCTTGGCGCCCTCTGGGGTCTTGGCCACACTTCGTCACTGTTTGTAGCCGGGCTTGTCGTGCTCCTTCTGGCAGTCAGCATACCGCAGAAGGTAAGCAATACATTGGAATTTGGAGTCGGGGTAATGCTCGTATTCCTTGGCGCTACTACGCTTACTGGTTTTAACATAGGCAAATTCATGCGCGGAATCTTTAGCCGCCACAAACATGAGCACCCGCACGTCCACGAAGACATTGGAGTTGTACACTCACATGAACATGACCATCATGATCACAAGCATGGTCACAAATCCCTAACAGTAGGCATGGTCCACGGCATGGCGGGAAGTGGAGCGTTGATGATACTGGTTCTTTCGACTATTAGCTCTGTCCCGCTTGGGCTTGCATACATCGCCATCTTTGGGGCCGGCTCAATAGCCAGCATGACAGCGATGAGCACGCTCATAGGCCTGCCGTTTGCCAAAACAAGGCGCTATGGGCTCAGCCTTGCGCTAAGATACATCGCTGCAGCGATTACGCTTGCAATAGGCGCGGGGCTCATTTACGAGCTAGGGTTTGTAAAACAAGTCTTCCTCTAATAGTAGTGGTGCGTCGGACGCTGCTGCTTGCCCAGCCTGTCAAAGTGATCGTGCTGGTGATTCTTGTCGCCTCCGGCATGCGAGTGCTGGATGCCGTCTGAGTGTGAATGAGTATACATCGCGGGCTTGGCCATCAGCACGTCGTCAACCCTGACCAGCAGGTTTGTGACTTCGACTGCAGTCTTGATCACCTGCTCCTTAACCACTGCTGGCTCGATTACCGAAGGGAGCATTTCTTGCACTTTTCTTTCTATGGCGTCCACGCCATATGAACTGGCCTTGCAGTTTGAATGCCGCGACCGCAATTGCACGAGTGTGTCTATAACATCCATACCAGCATTCCTTGCTATTGTCAACGGGATTTCTTCAAGTGCTTCGGCAAATTTTTGAACCACTATTTGTTCGCGTCCCGAGATAAGTGATGCCTTTTCCCGCACTATCCTGGCAATGGCTGCCTCTGATGCCCCTCCGCCTGCAATCACCCACGGCCTGACAATGAAATCTCGCAGCACAGAAATTGCATCAATAGCTGAACGATGGCACTCGTCAAGTATTTTCTTGGAATTTGCACGCAGCAAGAGCGTGACTGCCTTGGGGTTCTTGCATCCGTCGACGAATATCATCTTGTCGTCGCCCACCTGTTTTTCGTAGACCCGCTTGGCATATCCCAGCTTGATTTCAACGTCCCCATGATGATAATGATCGTCGTGATCATGATTTTGATGGTCATGACCGTGTTCGTGATGATCGTCATATTCGTGGTCGTGGTCGAGTTTTTCAGATATTGTGGCGCCTGTCGCTTTGGCAAGCCAGAGAAGGTCATTTTCCTTAACCCTCCGGACTGAAATAATGCCCGCCTCTGTCATGACGTGCTGAGCAAGTGTATTGATCCCTTTTCGCGAGAAGACAACATTAGCACCTGAGTCAATGATGTGCTGGACCTTTAATTTTATCATGAGCGCTTCCGCGTGGGCATATGACTTGATCTGGTCTGGCGAAGTTATCCGGATTTCTGCGTCAGCTCGAGTCCTCTTGCCTTCCAGCTCGTCATTTATGAGCATGATCTTGGCGTTTTCTATTGTCCTTGGCATTGCCGAGCTGTCAATTGTCTTGTCGATCACGATGCCCATTACAAGCTGTGCGTCTAGGATGCTGCCTTCCTTTTCCTCGATCTTGATATCGTCGGTATCTATAGAATTGCCGCCAAAGTTGGCAATGGCGCATACTGCGTCGACTACAAAGCCTGCGAATTTATCGTCATATGACAGTACCTTTGATTGAACGCAGGTGTGGGCAAGCCTTCGCATTACCTGCCGGTCAGTATTGTCATATTCTTTGGAAATATTGCTGAGAGCCTCAAGTGCGATGTTGAGACCATTGTGGTAGCCATCTGATATAGTCGAGGGTGAGATCCCCGCGTCGAGCAACTCTTCTGCCTTTTGTACGAGCGCGCCGGCCAGTACCACTACTGAGGTGGTGCCGTCGCCGACTTCATTATCTACAGCGTTGGATGCTTCGATAATGACTTTGGCTGCGGGGTGTTCGACATCGATCTTGCGCAAAAGGGTGGCTCCGTCCTTAGTCACGGTGACTTCGCCCATAACGTCGACAAACATTTTTTCTAGCCCGCGCGGCCCAAGGGAATTCTTGATGAGCTCAGCGATGAGCCTGGCTGCGAGCAGGTTGTACCTCCTTGCCTGGTTGCCTTTGCTTCGCCTTGTGCCATCGCTAAAAAGCCGGCCGTTAGCAGCCATTACCTGCTAAGGTTCAGTCAGCAGTTATAAAAATGTGCAATCAGGAATTGGCTCGCGCTAAAGTTGCAACCGTAAGTACATGGTTCCTTACAATATTTGCTACGGCATCAGTTAAATGCCTGATTTTGTCTATTGAATCATCAAGCATCCTTATGACAAGACCGCAATCGTGAGGCAGAATGGAACATCCAGCCATCATTGACTGATCCTCTATTGTTGCAATAATCCGTTTGCGGATGCCTTCAAAGTCAGGTGTGATGACATAAATCATGGACCATATGGTCTTGCTGCCAAATAGTCGTACAAGATCGTCCTTGCCAGGCTCAAGCTTGGCCGCATCTGCGAACAGTAGATTGCCTTTGGCGTCGCGCACTGCCATTCTGAGAATACATATGTCAAAGTCAAAATTTTCGCCTGATGCCGTGCGGCCGGCAGATACCGTCTCCGAATATATCACAGTGGAATTTTGTTCCATTTGAATATCCACCTGCTGGTAGAATCGCGACGACTTGAAGGGTATTATCTGGTGCGGGATGAACTCTAGATAGCTTGTGTCATGCGCAGAAATTGTGACATTTTGTGCAGCATAGCCTTTTTTCATCTTGTATATCTTGGTCGCCGCCTGCGTTGTTATGCGCGACGACGTGCCGCTACACGCGATGACGTCTATCTCCATCCTGTCGCCCTGAAGTATCCCACCTGCCGACGACATGAGGTAGGCATGAGCCATACCAGGAAGGTTGCTGTCAGGATACAGTGCTTTTTGGACCAAAAGCGGAGCCCTTGTCCGCAGTTTGCTTATGACAGTCTTACCGGCAGTTAGGGCAAGTTCCATCCTCACTAGCCCTTTTTCACCTGATGTAGAACCGTAACTACGAAGGGAATCCGGAAGGTTCATCTTTTCCTTTTCCTCTGCACCGGCCTGTCAAAAAGAATATCCCTGATTATGCGTCCAGCCACGCGGTCCACGCCCTCGCCGGTCTTGCAATTGACAAACTCGACCGGCTTGCCGCGCCTGACATGCGCAGCATCACGCTTCATGACTGTAAGGTCCGCCCCTACGTGTGGCGCGAGGTCGATCTTATTTATTACCAGCAGATCGCAGCTTTCTATCCCAAGGCCGCGCTTTCTTGGGTACTTGTCGCCACCTGCGACGTCCACAATGTAAATGAAATAGTCTGCCAGAGCAGGACTGAAGGTAGTCATGGTGTTGTCACCGCCGCTTTCTATCATTATCAGGTCAAGCGTCGGGTCCTTTTGTTCTATCTCGGCTATGACTGCCAGATTAATCGACGGGTCTTCGCGTACGGCAGTATGAGGGCAGCCGCCGGTGGCGATCCCAATTATCATGTCTTCTGGCATGAACCCCGCTTCTGTCGCCAGAGTTCGCTGCATGCGCTCCGCGTCTTCCTTTGACACGACATCGTTTGATATTATGCAGCAACGGTACCCTTGCTTGCTCAATACCGGAACTATTTGCTCTATGAGGCGCGTCTTGCCAGAGCCGACGGGTCCACCTATCCCGAGTCTGGGGATTCGCCTAGTCATAGCACAACACAGAACCAGTTTATGTAATAAACATTCTCAGGTCGTCCTGCTCATGCTGCATCTGCATGATTTCTGCCAGTGGCGTCAGCTGCCACAGCTCGCGGATGTTCTTGCTAACCTTTGCAGAATTAACGTCGCGCGCAAGCTGCGTCAGGATACTTTGGCCTTCAATGTGGGAAATGATGCCGAGCCGGACTGCGGCTCCAACGACGCTGACACAGTATGAATAGAGCATCATGCGAATGGCGCTTTTCTCAGGAACGCCAAGCGCGTTTGCAGCCACTGCAAGGCATGCAGGATAAGTGCCAGCGCTCACCTTTCTTTCTACCTGTGCATATATTTTCTTTGCAAACCTGTCATTTGTCATATGAACTAGGCAGTTTAGCAGTTGCCGGCCCGACCTTGTAGAGGCAATCCTAACCCCCTTGATCAGTTTTAGAGAATAGCACCAATTATCGGCCACCACCGCGCCGGCAACATCGCCTTTCTTTGCCGCGTTCATGACTGCAGATAACACTGCACAGTCAAATGGCACAAGCTGAAAGCTCATTTGGTGCAGGATAAAGTGGAAAACATCATTTCTACTTCTTATCCTGCCGCTCTTGACAAACGATTCCAAGCCGCCTGACAGCCCGAACATTCCGGAAGGAAAGAACGAATCTGCTAGCTGCATCAGATGAAATTCATGGTCACTCATGGTTATGAGCCTCCCCTGCGGGCAGAAAGACCTGCTCTTTCACTTTCAGTTTGACTCCTGCAGGCAAGAGCTTCCTAAAAGTTTCGACTTCTGACTCGGCCTGAATTGGAAACGAGACGGTGCTATGATCGACGGCTATTGGCCTGTGCCTATTTCCTATTGTGTGACCAACCAGAGCAGCCAAGCTGACCATTTTTTCAAAATCGTTCTTGTTAATGCTGATAGAGACCACCTTTTCTGGCAGCTGCTCGACTACAATGAACTTTTCTTTTGCGGCCAGCACGTCGCCGTGATGCAGCCTTCTGCCGGGCTCCAACACAAGACCAACATCTGTTTCCCCGTCTGTCCTGCGCCTTAGCCTGTGCCGCTCTATCTCCATCCTAGAGATGAGTAGCCGCTCGCACTTGCCAGCGGCCTTTACGCGTCGGTATCTTTCTGCCAAGCGCCTGTCAGCAAAGATGTTGCCGGCCACTGAGGTGACAGCGAGCATGATATTACAATTATTTGCTGTTGAAATTATGCCTTTCGTACATCAATTATAAATACGACAATTAGTAACTCAACCGCATGATGCTCAGTCCAAGGGAGATCGACAAGATGTACATTTTCATGGCGGCCGAAATCGCCCGGCGGCGACAGAAAAAGGGGTTAAAGCTAAACTACGTTGAAGCCATGGCTCTTATTTCAGATCACATAATCGAGGGTGCAAGGGAGGGCAGGTCGGTGTCCGAGCTGATGAGTTCCGGAAGGAAGGTGCTGTCAAGAAAGGACGTTCTGCACGGCGTTCCGGAGCTTGCCAAGACGGTGCAGGTAGAAGCTACTTTTGAAGACGGCACAAAGCTCGTGACAGTGCATGACCCGATAGTGTGATTGCGATGATTCCCGGCGAATATTTCCTGTCAAATAAGCCCGTCATCGCAAACAAGGGCAGAAAGACAGTGAAAATCACTGTAAGCAATACCGGAGACCGGCCGGTGCAGGTCGGCTCGCACACACATTTTTTTGAAGTGAACAAGGCACTACTCTTCCCAAGGGCAAAAGCATATGGTTACCATCTCAGCATCCCTGCTGGGACCTCGGTAAGGTTTGAGCCGGGTGAAACCAGGCAGGTCGAGCTTGCTGAGTACGGCGGGAAAAGGATTGTTTATGGGTTTAGCGGGCTTGTAAACGGCAGGCTTGCGAGCAAAAAGGCTTTTGCAATTGCAAAAGCAAGAGAGCGGAGGTTCAAGGGTGCTTAGGATCGCGCGCAAGCGCTACGTCGACCTCTTTGGCCCGACAGTGGGCGACAGAGTAAGGCTTGCAGACACCGATCTGATAATAGGGATTGAAAAGGATCTTCTGGTCCATGGCGATGAGCTTGTTTTTGGCGGTGGGAAGAGCACGCGCGATGGTATGGGCCAGACGAGCGGCGCAACAAGCAGGAACGCGCTTGATCTGGTGATAACAAACGCAATTGTCATGGATCCTATCCTTGGCATAATCAAGGCTGATATTGGCATCAAGAACGGGCTGATTGCCGGCGTGGGCAAGGCAGGCAACCCAAATGTGATGGACGGCGTCGACATGATAGTGGGGTCAGGCACAGAGGTTATTTCAGGAGAGCACACGATATGTACTCCTGGGACTATTGACACACATATACATTTCATCTCGCCTCAACAAGCGATTGAAGCGATCTGCAGTGGCACGACTACCATGATAGGAGGCGGCACTGGCCCGGCCGACGGCACCAATGCGACTACATGCACGCCTGGCCCTTGGAACATTCATAGGATGCTTGAAGCAGCCGAAGAGTTGCCTCTGAACTTTGGCTTTCTCGGCAAAGGCAACGACTCGCTAGAGCCGTCGCTCCTTGAACAGATAGCTGCAGGCGCATGCGGATTGAAACTGCATGAAGACTGGGGCACCACTCCCGCGACAATAGACTCGGCATTGAGAGTTGCCGACAAGACCGACACGCAAGTGGCCATTCACACTGATACACTAAACGAATGTGGCTTTGTCGACGACACCATCGAAGCGATCGGGGGGAGGACGATCCATACTTATCACACTGAAGGTGCTGGCGGCGGCCACGCCCCAGATATTATGAAAATAGCTGGAGAAAAGAACATCCTTCCATCTTCTACGAACCCTACCCGGCCATTCACGGTCAACACCCTTGAAGAGCACCTCGACATGATGATGGTATGCCACCACCTGAACCCTTCTGTACCAGAAGACGTAGCGTTTGCTGAATCTAGGATAAGGCGCGAGACTATAGCGGCAGAAGACGTGCTCCACGACATCGGGGCGCTAAGCATGTATTCCTCAGACAGCCAAGCGATGGGAAGAGTAGGCGAAGTCGCGACGAGGGCATGGCAAACTGCAGACAAGATGAAAAAGATTGCCGGCCGGCTGAGAGATGAGAAGGGCGATAACGACAACATGCGCGTCAAGCGATATCTGGCCAAGCTCACGATCAACCCTGCTATAACGCACGGAATTTCAGATTACGTCGGGTCACTTGAGCAGGGCAAAATAGCAGATGTTGTCATCTGGACTCCACAGTTCTTTGGCGCCAAGCCCAAGATGGTTGTTAAGGGCGGCTTTATTGCGTATTCACTGATGGGAGACCCGAACGCGTCAATACCGACGCCTGAGCCGGTTTACTATAGACCTATGTTTGGCGCGCTTGGCAAAGCGAAATACTCCACGTCATTTACGTTCACGTCAAAGCTTGCCATCAAGAACCGGATTGGAAAAAAGCTAGGTCTGCAAAAGAGGCTCTTTCCAGTCAAGAATTGTCGCAAATTAGGCAAGCGCGACATGATCTACAATAACCTTACGCCCACGATAAAGATCGATTCAGAGACTTACGAAGTGAAAGTGGACGGCACGCTTGCAACTGTACCGCCTGCAGAAAAAGTTTCACTTGCAAGGTTGTACAATCTGTTCTAGTTCGGCAGCCGAATAACATTATGTTTTTATAGTTACTAAATATATGAATCATTATGCTTCCGGTAAAAACAAGAAGTGAAATTGAAAAAGCATCCAGGAAGGCTGTCGAGGCGCTTTATGGAAATGACCTCCGGGATTTCAAGATAAGGGTTTTGTTCCCATTCCCAAGCGAGCTAAAGCATGACTCTTGGGACGTACAGGTTACTTTCTTGCAGGGCAAGCTGCAATATACGGTGGACCTGATAATCCAGGAAAGCGACGGCAAGGTTACAAACGCCAGACTGATCGATACGATGGTGCCATTATAGCACTAATTTTTCTCATCGTCGCAAGCATGACATGATAATGGCAGTACCTTAAAAAAGGGTAAAATGTACCCAAATCGTCGATGTTGGAAGGTACCAGGCCATTGTTTAGAGCAGGTTCTTTCGAGTTCCAAACAAAGCACCTGTTGGTTATCGGCGTTCTTGCACTTGCATTTACATCTGCGCTGATTATTAGGTTCTACCCTGTAAAGTATGGCTTTTACCTCAACGAATTTGATCCTTACTTTGACTATCGTGCCACTAAATTTATCATAGACAATGGTCTCGACGCGTACTGGCAATGGCACGACACAATGTCGTGGTACCCTGAAGGCCGCGATATCCCCATCACATCCCAAGTGGCTTTGCATATCACCAGTGCATATTTGTATTCCGTCTTTGGTGCAGGTAGCTCATTGCTCGACTTTACAATAGTATTGCCTGCCGTACTCGGCGCTCTTACAGTAATTGTAATTTTTGCTCTTGTTAGAGTGCTCGGAGGTACAACCGCGGGAATGTTTGCTGCGTTGCTATTTGCATTCAGTCCAGCAATCATACAGAGAGGAAATCTTGGCTGGTTCAAATCAGAACCAATGGGTTTGTTCTTTGGCCTTCTGGCTGCTTATTTTTTCATCTCAGCGATGAGGCACAAAGAGATCAAATATGCAATACCAAAGGCAGTGCTCGGTGGATTGCTTCTTGCTTGGGCAAATGCAGCATGGGGAGGAATCTACTACTTTAGCATTCCAATCTCCTTGTTTTTCATTGCCCTCCCATTCTTTAGGAGGGATACAAAAATTCCGATGTATGTTGCCATTGCTTTTACAGTAGTCACACTGTTGAGTGTGGCCGCTACCCCTAGACCAGGTATGTCATTTGTTATGGGCTTGCCAGGTCTTGCGATGGTAGGAAGCACAATCTTTCTGATCGCTGCTCACTTTCTAAAACGATTTAGTGCTCCACAGAAACAACAGCGTAATATTGCATTTTTGTTGATTGCATTTGTAGCAGGTGCAATTGGAATTCTTGCCACCGAGGCATATGCCGACCCCACCTTTAGGTATCTTAACGCAGTGCTTCCATTCTTAAGCTCTCAAAATCCGCTTACAGAATCGGTAGCAGAACACTTTACACCAACGGTCGCGGATTACTTTACAGATTATTCCATCTTGTTGATGTTTGCAGGGCTTGGCGCTTGGTTGGCCTTTAGACGAAGAGATGACGCGTCGATCTTTGCATTAATTATCGGTATTACTGGAATATACGTGAGTGCGACATTTGCCAGGTTGCTAGTATTTGCTTCTATCGGGATCATAATACTTGCCGGCTTGGGACTTTACGAAGTAACAAGAAGCATACTTGCCTACAGAAAGCTAGACGCGGCTGCAGAAAAGACTGGAAGGCCAGAAACTAGACCGATGGCTGCAACAAGAGAGGAGAGAAGAAAGCTTGAGTATGGAGCTGGTGGCGGACGTCAAGCGACTTACGCCAAGATAGCATACACCGTTGTCATCATAATGATGCTCTCTATTCCCATGTTCTATCCGACCAATGCTAACTGGATAAGTTCGGCGGATCTTCCCGCAGCGATTGCAAACGGTGGAACAGGATACCGGATGCAAACTAATGATTGGTTTGACGCAATGGAGTGGATTTCAAAGAACACGGAGAGTGACGCTGTGATTGCCTCATGGTGGGACTATGGATATTGGATCACGACCCTAGGCAACAGAATAACATTGGCAGATAATGCAACTATCAATCAGACTCGAATTGCAACTATTGCCAAGATGTTCATACAAGATGAACAGTCTGGAACCAAGATAGCCCAGGACCTCAAGGCAGACTATGTTCTTGTTTATACAGTAAGCCAGGTCCGATTTTTCGGAACGGTCAACAATACTGCTACAGGAACTCCTGAGCAAGTCCCTCTTTACACTCTTGGTCAGGGAGGAGATGAGAGCAAAAAGCAGTGGTTCATGAGAATTGGAGGCTTTGACGAAACTAAGTACATTGAGCGCGATGGGTTTACACCGACGCCCGAATTTTGGGATAACACCCTTCTTGGGAAGATGATTCCATTTGAGCCTTCATCATATGTACGTTTTGGATCCGGTGGATCAATTCAAAATGTGTCGCGACAATGGGAACCTGGATTAGTAGGTCTCTATACAAAAGACGTAAAGTACCCTGAAAACAATAACAGTACTAGCAGTCAACCACTGCAGCTAGTTTATTCTTCACCTAGTTTTAACGATAGTGAAAAAAATATAATTTTTGGAATATTCGTCTACAAAGTAAACCATGATTATGTTCCAAAGCCTCTGGGCAACCCCTATTCTCCACAAGAGCAAGAGCCAAGTGTCGGCAACCAAACAAGCACTACAACTCCAACTAATGCTCCTAAGGCAGATATGACACCTTCCAGCCAAGTGGCATCCATAGAGACTACACAAGGGACAATCAAGATGGAGTTCTTCTCTAAAGCAGCTCCGAACCATGTTGAGAACTTCATCAATCTTGCTAACCAAGGCTTCTATGATGGTACGCTATTCCACAGAATCATACCAGACTTTATGATACAGGGAGGCGATCCGAACACAAAGGGCGATGACAGCGATAGGAACACTTGGGGTCAGGGCGGTCCAGAGCGTAATGTTAATGCAGAGTTTAACGACATACCACATACTAGGGGCATTGTTTCAATGGCTAGGGCTACCGACCCCAACAGCGCAGGCTCACAGTTCTTTATTGTGCAGAAAGACTCGAACTTTCTCGACGGCCAATACACCGTATTTGGCAGGGT
>DASYSB010000009.1:0-13734 GCA_036003785.1 Nitrososphaera sp. | reverse complement strand
CCCGGATGCAAAACGGCTTAGGATTTATTTTAATAACCACTACGGCGCAAAGGCTGTTGCAAACGCATTGGAGTTTAAGGAAATGCTCGGTGAAGGATTGACACCGGAGCAAGAGAATGTCAAGAATCGGATAAATAGTGTATTAGCTGCGTCAAAAGGCCAGAAGAAAATGCAAGAATACTCTGATACCCACTCCCCCTCAAGTGCTAGCTAGGCTATATGGTCTGAACTTCAGCTGGCGGTGTGGAAAGCCATGGGAGCATTGCAATACAACTACCAAGGATATTTTCTTATTAATGACAGCCAGTTACAATAATCACGGAACTTGCAGCCAAACCCTCCGTTTACATTAGCTCATAGATTAACCCATCCCAATAGGAATGTCCTACTTGCGTTTGGAATCTTGCCTTGTTGCAGGGACATTATTGCTGGTCAACAGCCAAAGGTATGAACAAGATGCTCTTAACACACTGGCGTTATCAATGAATTACCCCACAATTGTCGCGCTTATGATACTGTACGGTGAGAATATTCTCATTCCTCTGCCCATACCAATCACAGATGCCATTACCGTCTTGATAAGCATCACAATATGGACCTTAATTGGTTACATGGTTTATTGTTTCTACAAAATCTTCACAAGTAAAGCAGTGGATTGACACATTCTGTCTTCTGTCTAATGCATTATGTCATTCCACATTATCCCGTCAAGCCATACGTTTCATTGTACTCAGCTCGGTGACGCTCGCAGGGATTCAACTCCAGACATTTCCCGTCCCATTCAAGGACGCAACCACAAGGCAGTTTTTCAAACTCCATGCGAATATAGTATCAATCGCTTTGCCAGTATATACGCTAGTCTTATTCGTAGAAACTTTGACCCTTGAAGGTGCTTTCATTATTTGTCAAATAGGAAATGTTCCTGCGATTTCGATTGTCTCTGTGCCACTTTCAAGTTTGATAGTCGCGATTTCTTCTCCCTCACCATGTTGCCACATTGCATCATTGGCTGTCTCGTCCACAAAAACGACTAGTTCATCCCCAACATGATACCCATAGCTTGTAGGGTTCTCCATTTCTTTTAGCATTTCCACCGGCAGATGGATTTCAAGTGTATTATCTTGAAGCACTTCAACGGACAAGGTCATCGACATTGCGGGCAAACTAACCTCGAAGTCCGTGACCTTGGCATCGCCGCCTTCTAAGAACCGATATGGAATTGTGAAAGTCTTATCCGCCATCATTAATCTATAAACTTGAAACTCATTGTTTTCGTTTTGCACTATTCCTTGTGGAAACATTGTTGAAAACAAGATAACTAAAGCGATGCCAACTACCAGCCCTCCTATTACAGATAGAATAGTGCGATCAAGCACAACCGAAGGACAGCCTGTAAATACTTCAACTTTTTGACGGTAACTTTTATCCACCAGCTACTTTCCCTAGCCAGTTCAAACCGTCTACCCTCGCCTTCTCCCGAAGTGCTAGCTCCATTATATCCCGCTTTTTTCGACTTATCTCAGATGGGACCCCTAGACAAACTGGAAATACAGTTAGGAAACACCGAGACCTTCATATCATACATTTCTGCATATAATGCGGTAATGCGCCTAGTTCTTGAGCCAAAAAGACTGTATCGGATAACCGCCCTCATTATGATTATCATCGGTTCCTCATTGATAGCGATAGTGTTGGCAGCGGAGCTGACACCCCGCAAGCAAATTGAATGTATATTTGATGCGACTCCGGGTATTGGTGATAGATGCCTCGTGGAGACCGAACAAGAAAATAATTTTCTAATCTATCTCCCGCCATATGCGACCTTTATCTTGTTAGTTTCGGGAGTGAGTTTGATTGCCTTTGGCGGGAGCATCCTCGGGATGGTATTGAGGTTGGGAAGATGATCACTCATGTCTTTACATGATTGAAACGCCTCCCTTCCCCAAATGCGGCGGGCGGTGCAATACCACTAAAGACAGAGTGTCAGCCGGCAGTAACAAAACTTTGTAAATGTACGAAATGTGGTAAGCAGTTTGATCCTAATTAGAGACTCTGGCGCAGTGGGTTGACCTCTGGAAGGAACTCACTAACTGGTCTATCTTCGCATTTCTGCAAGTTTGCGTCTTCCAAAAAGGACTGATTGTGATAGGTCATTCAGGCTCTTACCAAATTCAGACACGAATTTGAATGACGTCCCATCTGGTACATCAAAGGTCTGCAGCGCATTCTTGAACCCTGGTCGAAGGTACAAAGTCGCCTGAGTACCAGGTATGCCGAATAGGAATAGAGAAGATGCATCATTACGAAAGCTATCAGGGCCCCGCCAGACAGGAATCGGAGGTAATGGTGGCAAATCCAGATCAGGAAAAGGCGGAAGCTTTCTGAGTTGAACAGCTTTTTTGACTGCCCTTCCCAACCATGTTATCAGCTTCCATGTTAACCTCATAGAACTGTCAATGAAGCGGAAATGCCAAATGACGAGTTGAATAGAATCCTCAATGAATCCCAAGAGGAATCCTAACCATGTCCCTCTTACAAAAATGACGAAATCTTCAACATTTCCGCTGTGGGCAAATACAATGGGCACTTTTCTCATAAGCAAAATCGCTTGTTCTAAACCTTCGATCCACTTAAGGGCCGGAACAAGAATAACGGCCCCATTAGGCAACGGACATTGCAACTCCAAGGGTGGGTCACTAAGAGGGTCGAGAACAAACAAGTCGTTCAGCGTGCTTAGCAACTGCGTAACATCATTGAACTTCGAGAAAATATTGTTGAGCAGACTCTCCGAGCTATCGGCGCTCAAAATGGAACCATATCTTACAAGAACTACAATCACGCCTGCAACTTTACCTTTTTCCGTACTTATTACCGGGCTGCCAGAGGGTTCAAAATTCTTGTGACTGCCGAGGAGCAAAAGTGCCGGGACTCTTATGGGTTCTACTTGAATGTGGAATATCCTTGTCAAATTAGGATTGTTTGAATTATTCTCAGATTCTATTGGCACGCCTCCTATTGATAATATGAAATTAATGGTGATGTAATAATCAATGTTGAAAGGTTTCTTTGCCCCGGATCTGTTTGGTGGCGCATCAAGTTCGTCTATTAGATGGGGTCTGAATAGAAACTCTACTTCTAAAGGTACGATATCTGATGCGATAGTGTTTGAATCGATCTTTGGCGGAATTGTCCTGTAATTGGATGCAGGGACAGGATCTCCGTTGGCATAAGTCACCCTGTATTGGACATTGAACTTGATTTCTGGAATCAGTTGCTTCAGGTATCCATCCAAAAGCCCTAGCGCGCCCGGGTCGGAGAGCACTTCTGTTGAAAGGTTATTCCCAATCGCGTTCATTAGTGCCTGAACACTAACGTCAACACCGGAGCTGACGGCGAAATCACCTTTCAACTTTCCTAGATCCAAGCTAAGACCTGGTTGATCAGCGGCATGCAATAACTGCTGAGTGCTAGGGATCTGAATGAAAGGAGGTGGAATGACCTTAACACGAAATTTTTCACCTGGTTTTAGAACAGAATTACTTCCAATCACATTTACTTGTTTCAGAATTTGTTCGCCAAGCTGAATGGTAGCAGACATATTCGTAAAAACGGGCGCAAAAATATAACATTTCTGCCAATTGCTTATTTATCTGACGCTTTGTCCCCACCATTATGAAGCGAAACGCAACCCCGTTATGGATGAATCTCCTTTGATCTAACTCCCTGTCCACCAAGTTATTTTCGTTTGAGCTTCCGCTGAATTTTCTTTCTGAGACGCCTTGTTACAACCGAGGCTGCAAGGAGGATAACTACTCCGCAACCGATAACTATTCTGCCTGTCGTCCCCATCCATGAACCAGAGTCCAACATGATGATGATAATACCAACGAGGACAGTTCCAAATCCGCTTGAAGCAAGAACTAACATTAATTTCTTGAGTTGGATGCTTGAGCTCCCCCTACCCTAGTTGCTATCCTTCTTCAATTACTACATTGTGCTTGAATGTGCTTTCATGGATTTCTTTCAGGATTTCCAGCATCGCGCCCTTTGGGTCGTTGGCCTCCTGCTGTCGATTTGCAAACCTTCTGTCAACCTTAGAATAAAACTAACGCGGCGTTTCATGAACATTGTCAAATATTACTCGTAGCCTATTTTAGTGGAGTTCTCCATAATATTGTATAAAAAATTCTAATAGTGTAAGACACCGATAGCTTTTATTAATATTACCACTTGGTAAAAAAAATGAATAATGATTTCAGAAGGCTTGCGTGATGGATACTACTAGAAGAAGCTTAAGAATTGTGATGATTTCATTGCTTATTGCAATTCTGCTTCCTCTCCTCCCCAGCCTAAACTTTCCATTAAAACTAGATCAAGCTTTCGCAGGTTCAAATAGCCTTGTTGGGACAACCTATTCGTCGTTCTCACCCGGTACGGCCGACTACTATCAAGGACAAAAAAGATTGGTTAATGTTGGAGACACTCTTTTTGCTTTCTACTACAAGAGCTCGATAGGTGTTGTCTACAAGACATCAATTAGTGATGGTAATACGTGGAGTGCAGAAGTTTCAGCACAGACAGGAACTATAACTGGTGACGCCTATGCCTGGGGATTGGCAAGTACAGCCGTATCTGGAACTAATTATGTTACGCTGCTTTATTGGAACCAATCGAGCTCTAACAGTAGTAACACTAACTTTTATGCTAAACGCGGAAGTGTAAGCGGCTCTACCATCAATTGGAGCAATCCTACCCTGCTCTTTACAGCTTCAAACAATTTAAGTTGCCCAGGTGGAACTTCTGTGTGCGCCGCTGCAGCAGCTGCGACAGACACGAACGGAAACATATTTGCATCATTTAGGTGGAAACCTTCTGGGGCCACCAATTTCAGTTTTAATGTTTACAAGTCATCTGATGGTGGCCTCACCTGGAGCACTTCTCTTACGAGCGGCACCACTACTCCGAACAGAATGGATATCGCCTTGACCAAATTATCGTCAGGCAAAATGTTGCTTGTTATTGCAAAATATGAAAGCGCTACTTTGACTTATCGTGTATACAACGGCGCGACATGGGATGCGGCACAGTTCTGTAACCCTCCTGGATGGACGGCAAACACTATCAAGCATATTTCTGCTGACAGCAATAGCACATCCAATCCCTTTGTAGCGTACGTAACTGGTGGCAACAGCAGCACTCTCAAAGTAATCCAATGGACAAATAATGGTGCTTCACCCTATACTGAGACTGCTGACAGCACTTTATCTCACTCTTTGCCTTCTATTACCATAACTCCAAATGGTGTGCACATCTACTCGATATCAAATAGCAAAATCTATGAAACTAAAAAGGTCGGAAGTAGCTGGCAAGCACCAATAAATCCATTCGGTACAACATTTGTTTCTCCAAATGGCCTTACTGCTGGAATTTCCTATCCTGGCGCGCTTTGGAGAGAATCAAGCTCACCATATAAGGTTACGTATGGTAAATCGCCAATTACAGTAGGGTTCTTCATTCCGTCTAAGACAGATATAGAGAATTTGGCGTCTACCTTCCAAAGTCATAACTTGGCATCTCCCGATTTTGGGACATCGTTTACCGAAATCTTTCTTGAGGCGTATTATACACCAATGGATAGACACGACCTCTTCTACACAGTAACACTAACGGGTGAAGATAGTATCAGCGATACAATTCAGGAGGCTCAAAACCATGTACCAAAATGGTCTATAACTTACGACAATGAACCTAGTAATGGTGACTTATCCACCCCGCCGGAAGAGTATAATGGCACGTGGTCTCCAGGAGTATCCAAATCTGCGCACTATGCTAATAATGCGTCTCAACAAGCCCTCGCAGCGGGCTTAAAGTTTTCGATCGCTCCCTCAAAGTCGCTTTATGATGGTCAATCGTATCCATCAGAATTTGATGGTTTGGATTGGAGTGCAATTACTAGTTGGCATATGCAGATGCATGGTAATGCCGGGGAAAGCCAGACAATAATAAACAATGTCAACACTTATGCTTTGCCAATTAAGCTAGCGAATCCCTCAGTCAAAATTTACGTTTCTGTGAACGAAGGTGGAGGTACATCTATGGCCTTGGATGAAATCGAAAATGTTGTACAGCAATTACGCGGTAAAGTGGACGGGATCGTGTTGTACGGATACACAAGTACAACACCTCTTACAGTCGGCCAAATACTAGATGGCATTGGCCGATGACCCTGCTGTAATCTCTAGGTACTTTACACCTTCAAGACCTGCACGGTAAAAGTGACCCAGCCAAGCGGAATAGCTCCAGCCTGAGCATCCTACGTAGAGTTGCATGTCCTACCCCCTCTCCTTAGCGTGCTAGCTCCGCGATAGTTACGTTTGATATCGCTAGTCGCGAGAGAATCTCGGGTTTCTGAAGATCAGTGATAATGAATGTTCTGAGCTCGTATGTATCACCGTGTTCCGGTGTCCATGAAGCTCCCATGTCTACCGTGTCTCCATATTGCAGGGTCCCTGTTCGCCAAGCTAAATACTCAGTCACCCCATCAGAGTTTCTTACCTCTATAATGCCAACATAAGGTTGGTCCTGTTCCCCACAATTATTTGAGAATGCCGTAGTAATGACAACCTGCTGTCCTGCTGTGATTTCCGTAAAGAGAGAGGATCCGGTTTGTAGCTCCGGTGCGATGACTAATAGGGCACACGATGTTGCAAATGCATCAATTGTCGATGCTATAATTCCAGTTAGAATAATGATAGAAACTAGGCATAGCATAAGATGTAGTTGTCTATTCACCCTGTTTGGAACACCCGAATTCAAGCTCAACTTTGTTGCCTTTTAGGTTTCTGTTTCATGCCCCCCTCTCCCCGGTGTGCTAGCTCCATTATAACAAGCTCCTTTTAGCCAGTGATATGGATAATTTCGAAAAAATAGTTCCGCTAGATATTTCACGCGCTGAGGCTGGCGAGTAGGGCTTGATTACATACCTTACTAGCAATATAGTCCCTAATACCGTATGAAGATCGTGCAAAAGATCGGATTGATTGTCGGTGCCATAGGGTTGACGATGTTTTTGATCCAAAGTAGGCTTGCGATCTGGTTTCCTATGCTTGATTTAACTTCATTTTTGCCTGCATCGATGATAGGGAATGCCCCGCTATTCTTCACCTATATCTTATTACTGTCCGTCATCGCTGCGGGCATCGGGATTTTCTTCATAGGATTCAAAGAAAAAAGAGAGGCTTCGGTTGACGTCTGAATCCCCAACTTGTTTTGTCTGGAAAAATATCGTAGAATCATGCCTTCCAAAGGGAACTTGATTATACCATTTCCGGGTATAACCTTCAATTGACGAAGAAAATGTGCATAGAGCCACTTGAAGAACTTTGCAAAAACTGCATAACGATTGTTGTAATTTCCAATCCAGCCATGCTGCGGATCGGCAGACTCTGGTTTCCTCAAAGAATCAAGATACGATAGTACGTCCTGCCTCGTCAACTTTTTCAATGACTTGTTATCAAGATGCTCTACAAGCCAGGTAAGGCTCTTGATTGTTGACACGCGGGAGCTGTCCTTGATGTTGATTTCAGTCCTCATTGCCAGTATGTATTCTGCTATCGTAGAAGCATTATCTTTTGAACAAATTTTAGTCAGGCATCTGACAGTGTAACCATTCAAGCCAGAAGTAGCTGTGACAATTTTTCTATCGACAAGTACCTGTGAAGTCGATGAGCCAGAGGACCGCCGTGCTTTTGCCATTATCTCGTGCTTGCTATGAGGGTGGAAGCTATTAAGTATTCTGCTATTTTAGTACGGGGTTCTCACCTCATCCCCTCTGTGTTATGGAAGTGAACTAACTTAAATCTTGGTATATAGTGTGGCCATCAGGCCTGACGGCGTCGAAGTTGCTTTATGCTTCCTGACATGTCACGCGTCACTACAGGCGGGTCTAACAGGGCAATAGCAATAAGGACATTGTCCAGCTGTTCTTGTCTGCACTTAATTATCGCTACGTTGCTATCTGACCTGACTAGTCCTATTGCTGCCTTTTCTGTCGCAATAGAGCCAAAAAGATCGGAACAACGTCTTATGATCGCATTAACTGCTTTATTGGCCGGACCTGTGTGCATGACTGAGAGATAGCGCCGCTTGGCACGCCTGTTGAGCACTAGACAAACACCTTCCTTGACAGCCTTGCCTCAAGCCAGCTGTTCATTTCCCGCCAGTGTCTATGGGGGTTGATGTCGCAATTCTTCAGTATCGCGTCAAGGCACGGACCTGAAACCATTTCATGCATTGATGTTGCACCGCTTGAAAGAATAAACTGGCGGCTAGACGACTGGCAGAACGAATGCAGCTCCTTGATGTCATCAAACCACCTACCGACCCGGGGAGCATCCATTTTTCTGGCTAGCGCGATAGTTACTTCGATGCCGGTACCCTTTTTTACTCTCTTTTTCAGTTTTTCTTTGACGCTGTGGAAATCGTTGATTGTAAGAATGTCGGCCGGCTCGCCAACATTGTCTGAAACTATTAGATATTGATATTTTACTGGCGATTGCGGCGCCTTTTTCAGCCTGTAAACAACGTTTTCGTGGATCTTGCCGTCAAATGGCGCTCCCACCTTGCTTATAGAGAGCGCTTTTGATGTCTGCGCAAAGTCAAAGTCTCCACTGGCGCAAAGATCTATTCGGTTGAAGACAAAAGCCCCCTATAGCTTTCGAGGTTGCCTGAAGGTCGGTATCTCTTCACAGGCCGGAACCTTATCCTTATCGCGTCCGTTTCTGACAGTGAAACATTGCCCTGGCATATCCTCTGCTTGTTGAGCCGGAGGTAGAGGTTTCCCCTTTCATCTGAATATTCTGGCAACGAGCTTGACAGGCGCTCCCTGTCAGAACTGTTCAAACGCGACATTATGTGAAGGGCGAGCTCGCCTGCTTCTTGGCTTGAAAGCATGGCCTTGAGCAAGAGGATCTTGTTTTTGTAGTGCCCTTCAGATGACGAGCTGGAAAAGCGCTTTGAAGGTACCGAAAGGACGTCCTGTATTGACTGGAGCACCTTGTGACCTTCCTCTGTTGCATGCACCAGCAGGTCTACCTCGGCGGAAGAAAATTTCAAGTCCCCTTCAACCATTTGAGAATATGGAGAATTGCCGACTAAAAAGTTATGTTATTGAGCCGTTAGTCGGCTTCGACGTGCTTGGTCTCTATTCGATCGCGTTTAACTTTGCCGTATTCGTCGCGCTGGAACATTGTGCTCGGCCTGCCATTGCTAATTCTATCAATCTCTACAAAGACTTAATTGGTGTCGGTCCGCTCCGAGTTGCCCCACATCATGTCTTGTAGTGTGTTTGGTGATTGGGATTCAAAGCGGGAGGGCTTAGGGTTGTTCATATCAGTGCGCTGCTTGTCCAAACATTTGTCGCGGCCCCGGCTAAAATAAATAATATATTTGATGTATCAATTGCGCGGTTTGATCTCTTTTATCCCACCCATGTACTTTTGTAGGACATCAGGTACCTGGACGGTGCCCTTGGAAGTCTGGTAGTCCTCAAGTATCGCGACCATCGTGCGCTCGGTTGCTATAAGAGTGCTATTGAGTGTATGTACAAGCCGCGTTTCTTCATTCGTCCTGTCCCGAAACCGAACACCCAGCCTCCGTGCTTGATAGTCCATACAGTTGGAGCAAGAAACGATCTCACGGTAGGCATTTTGGCCTGCCATCCAAGCCTCGATGTCGTACGTCTTGGCAGATATCTTGCCGGTGTCGCCAGAGCATAGGAGCATTACACGATGTGGTATTCCCAGCTTCTTGAAGAATTCCTCACAAAGGGCAAGCATCTTTTCATGCTCTTTCCACGATTCATCAGGCCGGCAATAGACAAACTGCTCCACCTTTTCGAACTGATGTACCCGAAAGATGCCTTTCATGTCCTTTCCATGGGCACCTGCTTCTTTGCGAAAGCATGGGCTAAAGCCGGCGTACCTTATCGGCAGCTTCTTGCCGTCGAGAATTTCATCCATGTGCATGCTTGCAATTGCATGCTCTGACGTGCCTATCATGTATAGGTCTTCACCATCCACCTTGTAAATAACGTCCTGAAAGTCGCCCAGTATCACTGCGCCGGACATTGGCTCTTTCCTAATCATGTAAGGCGGCTGGACTAGAGTATAGCTGTGTTCTGACAGAAAGTCAAGGGCAAAGTTCACAAGCGCCTGATTCATTTTTACAAGCTCGTTTTTCAAAAAGTAAAAACGCGCGCCCGATACCTTTGCTGCGCGCTCGATATCTACAAGGTCTAGCGCGGAAGCAATGTCGACGTGATCCTTTGTCGCAAAGTCCATTTTTTTTGCGCTACCGTTCTGTCGCACCACGACATTGTCCTTTTCATCCTTGCCAGTTGGCACTGATTCATGCAGAATATTGGGCATCACCATCATGAGCTCCTTGAACCTGCCCTCTGTTTTTACCAGTTCCTCTTCGCTGTCGCCAAGGTAGCTGCTGACTTCTTTCATCTGGGCAAACTCTGAGACGGCATCATGCTTGACCTTTTTCTTGCGCGCGATGGCCTCTGCAAGCATATTCTTTTTCCTTCGCAGTTCCTGTGTTTCAGCGATCAATTCTCGGCGGCGTTTGTCAAGGTTAACAAGTTCGTCAAACGGAAAATCTGCCATGTTACGCTTGTTCAGCATGTCTTTTAGTGCCTGGGGGTTTTCCTTCAAGAGTCTAGGGTCAAGCATTAGCCAGCAATCACTTTCTTTGATACCGAAATGTGCTCTAGCACTTCGTCAAGGGTGCTTAGGATCGTTGCAGCCGGGACGTTCTTGCCTAACATTCGGATTGTGAGCGTGGCGCCTCTTGAAAATATTTTCATCGACAGCCCGTCTGGAAAGTTAACATTGTCTGGTATTAATGCCTTCACAGCTGCTTTCGCTTCAGCGCTGCTGGAAAATGGGACATTCACTGATACAATAACGTCAAATTGTAGTCGCAAATTTTGGATCACTTGTAGCTGCCCTTACGCTGGCAAGAAAATCCTCAAGAGCGGTAGATGGGATCCTGCAGCCAGCCGCAGCCGAGTGCCCGCCCCCGGCGCCCATGAACACTTCAGCATAGTGTCGCATCATGAGGCCAAGGTTGGTCTGGGAATTGCAGCCAAGACATTTGCGTGAAGAAAACCTATAGGCGCCGTCCTTTGTAAGAGTGCGTACGAAAAGTAGCCTGCCACTAAGTGAAGGAGAGCCGCTTAGCAAAGAGGATACTGCGCCGAGCATGTCCTCAGCCAAGAGGCCGTCACCGTTGACGAATGCGTTCTTGCCGTCATCGACGAGCCTCCACTTTTCGCTGAAAATGGAAGAGATGTAGTTGCGGAGCGTCATCCTATATGATCCCACTATTTCTTCCCCTGCACCTAACATGGCGTTCCTGTCGCCCATGCATATTGCAATGCCCACGCCTGCCTTACCAATCCTGCCACAGGCATTGAGCATTGTAGAGAACTCTCTCGCATCCCTTAACTGGCTCCGCTTGTCCTCGTTAACAAGAGTGTAGACGTAACCAATAAGGTCATTCAGCACGCTCGTCGATGTTCTGTTTGAAGTGGCAACAAACTTGGCTATCGCGTCTAAAATTGCACTCTTTTCTTCCTGGGTAAACTCGGCCAGAACGCGCCACCGGCCGTCATCCTTCAGCCTTATTCCTGCATTCTTGAACAATGCATGAGAGGCCGCACTGTTCCAAGTGAGTCCGTCGATGTATGGAAACGAAGTATGCGCGAGGGCTTCGTGGAGCGGTCGCGTCTCCCTCCCTGTCAACATTATGTCAAGATCGACGCTTACAAGCCCAAGCGATTGCGCAGTTTTTAGTATTTCAGTATTAAGTCCTACAAATGACTTTTTGTCGCCCTGGTCCTGCCTATCAGCGACTGCAGAAACGACGGCAACGCACGACAGGTCGCGGTTCTTCCTTTCAAGCGCGGTCGCAACCATGTATGCCATCCCCCCTGCCGGCACATCCCTGCCGCCGTCAATACCATATTTCCACGCATTGAGAATCTGACCGCCATCATCGGTCAGCATTTCTTCATCAGGTATCTGGTGGTGATCGATGACGACCCACCCATTGCCAAGAGCTTTTCTCAGATGTGACGCCCATCCTCCTCCTAAATCGGTTATGACGTAAAAATCTCGATTATCGGATTTCATCTTTTCAATGACTGAAACATTCATGTCGGAAACGGCTCTGACAGAACAGCGCGCACCCATGCGCCTTAGCGCGCTTGCAATTATGCTGCCAGACGTTATGCCGTCAGCGTCAAGGTGTGTAACGACTGCAATTTCATTGTTGTTTTCCACTACGGATCTCAGTTTTTCGCAAAAAGGCTTTAGAGCTTCTACAAGCTTGGCGCTGTCGCTCATCTAAATGGACCTTACTCTAGTTGAGCAATAACAGCAGCATATTTCCAGTTCTTTGGTATCTTGCCAATGCTTTTGTAGTATTTCGAGAGCCTGTGGATCTTGGCCTCTACCAACTCAAGTGAGCGAACATTGCGGTGGTCACTGTTGTGTATCTTGAGGTGCTTTTGAAGGCCAAGTGCTTTTTTCACTAGCTTGTCCAAATCCTCTGGCATGTCGGGCTTGATGTTGTTTTCAGCCAAAATGTCGGTCAGACTCTTGCCCAGCACCGGCTTTAAGAGAGGGATTCCGTGTTCATCCCGTAGCTTTAGACCTATCTCGCTCGGGCTAAAGCCCTCATTTGAAAGCCTAACAACAAGAGATGAAACCTGAACGCCGCTTTGGTTCAGCCAGGATGGTGAACTCTTTAAGGTAGGGCGGGTCGAGTGAGACTTGCCATGAGTGTGAACATGAATCCTAGCCATTGTGAGCGAGTGTGGACGAAACCATATACAAGCAACCAAGTATGCCCGACACTCATTTCACCTCGGATACAATGCAAACGGTCGATTTGTTCCTTGAAAGCATTAGAAGTTCAGCGACCAAAGCGTCATATAAACAATCCCTTCGACAATTCCAAACTGAGACGGGCTTCAAGCTTTCGCCAAAAACAAAGGGTGCAGATTTGCAAAAAGCGACGATTGATTACGTTATTTTTCTAAAGCCAGCAAGGAACAAATCTATAAAATCGGTGTGACCCTCAAAAGCAACCTAGAGTTTCTTAGAAACTTTCAGCTTGTCGAAGGTCGGGATATACCCAGCGAGGGCGGAAACACAAAGATAAAGCCGTTTAGAATGTCCCTTTATTCGATAACACCGCTTGGCAAGAAACTACTTTCCGCATGGACCGCCTTTTGGGCGCTATTCGTTCTAAATTGTTTGCCCGTTCCGCTGTCGTGCTATAGCCCTCAATTTTCGGGTCGCTATTCCGACCGTTCTCGGCTATAGGCTCGTTAGTGTGGTCATGCGTTTCAACTGGAAAGCCCGCCTTGCGTAGCCTTTGATTTACTTCGTTAAACTGCTTGAGCATAGTCTAATTGCGTCGCATTAGAACAAAAGGCTTTAGTTTTTGGCGTATTTTTACCCTTAAATTGGTCTAATAATCCGCAATATCCAAATAATTGGCGCTAATAGGTATAGTTAATAATCAGTAGTTCACATATTAGATAAGCTCTCGAGGCACAATGCTAATCGACAAACAAAGAATCCTAGTGGTTGACGACGAGAAAGACATACTACACATTGTCACGAAAGGTTTGGAATTAAAAGGATATGACGTAGACGG
>DASYSB010000008.1:0-6520 GCA_036003785.1 Nitrososphaera sp. | reverse complement strand
GTATCCTCTTCAAATGCCTTAGTTGACTTTTGTTCCCATTTAGTGTTCTGTGTGTAGTGATAGGCTATAGACAATGGGATCTGGCAGCTCACGTTAAGTCAATTTTGAGAGGGGCTGTTTCAATAGAGCAGTGACTTTTTTAACAAAACGCCGTTACTTAACAAAGCCACTTTTTTGCAAAAAATTCTTTAATGACCACCAAAAGTGGATCTATGATTGTCTTTATCGCTTGACCTTGCTGATAATGCAATCCAGATTAGCGTTCGCACGAGCAATAGAGCAAGGAGACTTCGGCTTGTCTCCGGCATCAACGGGGTTGAGGCGATCGTCCCTCCAGACTACCGCGCCGAAGACCTTCAGAGCTTTGTTTCCTCAAAAAGAGAGTGGATAATCAAAACTTATCGATACTACAGCATGCTGAAAGAGCGCTGTGGGGGGAATGAGCCGGGAACGATCTATTTCCTTGGCCGCAAATATCACTTCCATGTTGTGAAGGATAGGAAGACGTCGGTTATTGTTTCTGACGCAATGAAGGTGATTACCTTTCACATGGCTGATAGGCGCAGATACAAGGATGTGATGCAAGAATGGTACAAGGAACAGATTGGTAGGGTATTAGCCGAGCGCTTGCCGTCGCTTGCAGGCAGACTGAACCTGAAATTCGGCAAGGTGTCTATTAAGAGCCAGAAGTCGAGGTGGGCCAGCTGCTCAAAGAAGGGCAACTTGAACTTTAACCTACTCCTGGCTGCGGCGCCGCCGGAAGTCATTGATTACGTCATAATCCACGAGCTCATGCACTTGGTAGAGATGGATCATTCAAGCCGGTTCTGGCAGCTTGTGAAAGAAGCAGACCCGGATTACAAAAAGCACAAAGAGTGGCTTAGTGTCTATTCACCAGTAATAAAAATAGGCTAGGCATCTTCTTTCGATATGGCAGTATAAAGTTTATAGAACTGTTGGCTTGGCATTCCTCATACAAGAATGGATATTGAAAGGCGACTTGAACTCGTAATGCGAGAGCCGACGGAAGAGGTCGTCACGACTGACGAGATACGAGCGCTGCTTGAAGGAAAGGCTCACCCAAGGCATTACATTGGCCTGGAAATATCCGGACTTCTCCATCTAGGCAGCCTAGTTCTTACAGGATTCAAGATAAATGACTTTATCAAGGCCGGCATTCATTGCACCGTTTTCCTCGCAGACTGGCACACTTACATTAACGACAAGCTTGGAGGCGATTGGAACAAGATAAAAAAGATGTCGCAGTACTATGCAGAGGCGTTCAAGTTCTTTTGCCCAGGGGTAAATATTGTTCTTGGCAGTGACCTTTACAAAGAGACTGACAACTACTGGGAAAACTTTGTTCGTTTTAGCAAACACATGACGCTTGCAAGGACTATGCGCTCGCTCACAATCATGGGGAGAAGCGAGGCAGATAAGAACCTCGACCTCTCGCAGCTACTTTATCCGCCGATGCAGTCAGTCGACATCAAGGCACTCGATCTTGACATTGTGCATGCTGGCATGGACCAACGCAAGATCCACATGTTGGTTCGTGAGATATTCCCAAAGCTGGGCTGGAAGGTACCGGCAATAGTGCACCACCACCTTCTGCCGGGCCTGTCAGAGCCTGTTAGGGCAGGCCTTGACGAAAACGCAGCGGAGGACGCGAAAATATCAAGCAAGATGAGCAAGAGCAAGCCTTCAACTGGGATACTTATCCACGATGACGAACAGACGATAAGGGAGAAGATTTCCAAGGCTTTCTGCCCAGTGGGTGTGGCCGAAGCCAACCCGGTTCTGGAGCTGGTCCGCTATGTCGTTTTCCATCAGTTTGAGGAGTTTACGATAGAGCGGCCTGCCAAGTACGGAGGCAGTGTAACCTATTCTGGCTACACAGATGTGGAGCGAGATTTTGTGGAGAAAAAGATACACCCAATGGACCTAAAGAGCGCGACTGCGAACTATGTCAACAAGATAATAGATCCAGTATATCGCCACTTTAAGGGAAGAGAGCCGGTGGTATAGAATAATTGGTTGCCATTTTGTTGCATGGTAATATAGGGTCAGATGGGGCAATATCATGTCCTACATCCTGCTACAAAGTGCTACATAACAAACATGACATGTTGTAGCACTGTACCTGAATGCTAGCTGAATCTAGCAGCATTCGGGCTGAATTTGACCAAAAAATGCCCGAATATCACCTGAATCTGGCCTGAATATCGGCAGAGCGGCCTATGAGATTGGAACCACCTGAATCACCCGAATTTCAGCCAGTTCACATTCATTTTACATGGATTTTGGGCTGAATTCAGTTGATCGTAGCAAATTGATACAAATTCATGCTACAATGGTACAAAGTAAGTCCATTCAAGTAAATCTAAGGTTCAAACAGAAAGAGTTTGAAATATTGCAAAATTATGCTGATTCGTTATACAATCTTGGCAAAATTAGGGAGGCAACCGTGCATGACCTCATTAGGTTTGTCGTGAATGGATATGCGAACGCGATCGCAGTCGAGCAAGCAAAACAGCTAGACGCACTTCAGAAAATGAAAGAAACTGGGGACTTTGAGGCGTTCAAGGGAATGAGATATGGTAATACGTCGAACCCTCCACCAGGCATAATACCGGATAAGGCCTGAGGTCAAAGAATCGCTTCGCCAGCTTTACAGGTAATATTTCCTTCCAGACTAGCGATCCGATCTAACTAATCTGAAGATGCAAACCTAGTCGAATGTTAATAATTATTATTTACTGATCAGGTCTCTCGCAGCTTCGATGATCTTTGCTACGTCGTTTGCGGGCGTGTCCTTGTCCATTGTGACATAGTAAAAGTGCTCTTTGCTCGCGATTGTTAATATTTTGACCTTCTCATTCTCGGTGAATGTATATTCAGTTCTGCCTATCGACCTTTCAAAGTTCTTGCGAAGCTGGCTCCTTGATGCCTCGATAAAGTATTCGTTCCTTGCTTCGTCTTGCCTGAGCAGGGGCACGACTCCTTTGCGAAGAGCACCCGCCAGCGTGCGGCCAAAATTGTTCATCATACCGGCGTACCGTATTCGCGGCGATATTGCAAGGATCTTACTGCATTTCTCCCTGTATCTTTGAGTCTCGGAATCTGCTTGCGGTCTTGACATATGGTAATTTTAGAAAAAGGCGATATATGAACTACCTTACGCTAGGTCCAATCGACCTCTTGTTCAGTCACGGATTGAGCTAGAACGCCAACGTGAAACATGCACGATTGACAATATCGCGGCTGTCAGCTATAGAGTTGCACGCCTGCACACCTTTGGCTTAAAAGATTTCAGAAGACCGGTTTACTTAGCGCATTGTCTTTAATATGATGACAGTGTTGGTGTCAGACACGCCCTCTATTTTTCGGATATCGTCTATGCACTTGTTGATCTCTGCTATCGCAGGGGCCGCTATAATCGCGGCGATGTCGTACTGGCCGGTTATTTCATAGACTACTTCGACGCCATTTAGCTTCATGAGCCTGCCGGATACGGCAGACGTGTCGGCAGTAGAGGCTACGGAAATCAGCGTTATGGCGCTCGTCTTGTCGCTTGCACCAAGCTCGATCGTAAATCGCTTGATGGTTCCGCTGTCAACAAGGTTCTTGACCCTTCTTCTAACAGCCGATTCGGACAGCCCTATTTCATGGGCTATCTCGACAAACGCCTTGCGAGAATCTAACTGCATGATCCGAATTATCTTTTCGTCCGTTTCGTCGATGTTAGCTGACATTGCGTCTGTTTTCCTCGCTAGTTAATACAACGTCCAACATACTAAGGCTAATGTTAATATAATTGTCTTCTGTAGGGTATACCATGGCAAAAGCAAAGTTCTTGTCGGCTCCAGCAACAACCAATGCGTATAACGTATATACTGACGCTCTTAAAAACGCTTTTACGAGGAAAAACTACGAGATCCACTTTAAAGCCTTTATGAAATCGCTGAAAGCGTCATCGTCCTGTAACGAGCTTCTAACCATGGAGGGTAGGACACTCGAAGATGCCATAGTCCAACACATGAAAGCGCTAGACAGTTCGGGAGCGTCAACATCCCACATAGCTATTACGCTGGCGGCCATCAAGAAATTCTTTGTTGAAAACAGAGCCGAGAATAAGATTAACTGGGTTTGGCTAAAAGGAAGAAAGCCGAAAAGTAACGGCAAGGTCAAGGATCGGGACTACACGAAGGACGAGCTTTTGAAGATGTGGACGCAATCAGACATCAGGAAAAGAGCTATTCTCGCTCTGCTAATGACTGGCATTAGAAAGGGTGCCATCCCCGGCCTGCGCTATGGAAATCTTGCAAAGATAGCAGCCTACAAGGACAAAGAAAAGAAAATGTGTAAGTTTGAAAGTCATATCTACAAGCTAACCGTATACGAGACAGATCCCTCAGAATATATCACATTTTTGACACCGGAAGGCGCGAAAGCCATAGACCTCTATATCGAAGCAAGGAAAGCAGCCGGCGAAACTATCAATCAGAACAGCCCGTTAATCAGAGATGCATTCGACACAATGAACGCCAAAGAGCCAAAGCCGGTAACCACGGCAGCCCTTGATATGGCATTCACTAGGTTAACCCGCACTGTGGGAATCCGCCCTAAAAAGAAGGAAGGAGAGCGGCAGGACAGGCATGAAGTAATGCTATTCCACGGGATAAGGAAATTCGTTAATCATGCTTACGTAAACGCTGGAGCCGAGCCTATCAAAAAAGAGCTCTTAATTGGACATTCGCCGCCAGGGCTGGAGGGTAGCTATCTTCGACCGACGGAGGATGAGCTGTTAACCGAGTTTGTTAAAGTAATTCAGGATCTGACTCTGGGTGAAGAAGCGGAGCTAAGGCAGCAGGCCGAAGAATTGAAGACCCAGGTTTCAGACGTGGGAGCCATGAAGCTAGCCTATCTCGATATCAAAAGTAAGATGGAAGCACTTGAGGAAGAGAACAAAAAACTGGTTGCAGAGAAGGACGTAAAGATAGCAAACCACGAATGGGCAATAATTGACTTAACTAGGAAAATAGAAGAGCTGGCGAAAAAGAAGTAAAGCTTTCCCGACAGGGCTTTGATACAACCACTGTTATACGGCTACTAATGTTATTTACTATTCGGTGCATTATGAAAATCGACAAAAATGCAGATAACCGTATTTAAAGACACAAATTTAAAATATGACACCCAAATCAAAAATGTAAAATACGGAAGTGTTATCCTAACAGAATGTGTTAGCGCGCATAACAATAACAATCTTGGTTTTGTTGTTGCATACCCCCTCCCGGTTTGGAGCATCACTAGTTTTATACTTCATCCAAAATATGAAGCGACATGCTCACCCAAGAGGGAATTAAGACGATGGTCATAATTTCATCTGAGTATTCTAATCTGGTTTCTAAACTATCGGAAGATGAATTTAACGGTTTGAAACAATCTATCAAAGATAATGGTCAGCAAATCCCTATCATCATAAACGAAGTTGGTGTTATCCTAGATGGTCATCATCGCTACAAGGCGTGTCAAGAACTGGGGATCGTTCCAAAAACAGCACAGATGAAGTTTGACAGTAAAGTTCAGGAAAGGCTCTTTGTAATCGACGCTAATCTAGTCCGCAGACATCTCAATACTTACCAAAGAGGCGTTTTGGCACTAAGAAAGAAGCCCATTCTGGCTGAACTAGCTAAGGAAAACATGAAGCAGGGCAGGGTTTCTCAAAATAAAGAAACCCTTCATGTGGATGATCAACTGGCAAGGGAGGCAGGGATGTCAAAAGGACAGTTGTACAAGGTCGAAAAGATTGAAAATGAGGGGTCAGATAGGCTGAAGGAATTGGTAAGAAAGGAGCAACTGAGCATTAGTGAAGCATACAAATTGATTGGGAAGAATCTCGATCTCTATTTTACATTAGATGGTGTGATTAGCTCTTTAAAAAACGCGATTAAGGAAATAAAACCTGGTTCTGAGGAAGAGAAACAAGCTCATGAATTTTTTACAATTACCAAGCGTTTGGTCGAATCTATAACGGCCGAGGAATTGAAGACGCCGGAGGGTTGGCTCAAGTATCTTGTTGCACTTTGTGGCGGGCCTGATAATTTGTTTCTCGTAAATTGGAGTCGTATGATGGACTTATTGAATCGTGATTCCGCCCAGATTGTAATTAGTGACAACTTGGCAACTGCTCAAGATTTGTCTACATTTGAATCCATACGCGGGAAGGTGTTAACCATGAAACGATTTGCAATCACATTGTTGACTGATGAAGAAAGAGTGTTAATGTACAAGATCGCAAAATATCTAAAGGACTCAGTATCTCAACCCCCAACTATTATTGAAAGCGAAACTTAGGATTTAGTTTGTTAGTTCTCTTAGTATCCATCGGTGGTATTGGTAGGCATGTCGGAATGGACAACCATGAAATTAAGACCCGAAACGAAGGCGAAACTACAGGCTCTTGGGAGTTACACAGATACTATGGATTCAATTTTGAACCGATTGATCGAAGCCG
>DASYSB010000007.1:0-37853 GCA_036003785.1 Nitrososphaera sp. | reverse complement strand
CTGTAATGTTTGATTGCGCGCTCTTTGACATCGATGGCGTGCTGGTTGACATACGCAAATCCTACAATGCGGCAATAAAAAAAACTGTAGAATACATGCTCAAGTCAATAACTGGCAAATCCTTTCGCAATCTTGTCACCGACCAGATCATACTAAAATTTCGCGCGAGTGGTGGTTTTAACAACGACACCGACACGACTTATGCAATAACGCTTGCAATGCTTGCCCGCCCCGCACGGACTCTTGTAGAGGGAAGAAAATTCCTGATGCAAGTGGCAGGGAACGCCGACGAAAGCGGCTACTTGTCGGTCGAAAAGTACCTTGTCAATTATGGAATTGAGAGGTGGAAAAAGCTGCTCGTCTACCCGGCGCCGGTCAGTGATAGCATGCTGGCAAGGGTGTTTGATGAACTATTTTACGGACCGGAATTATTCAAAAAGCAGGACCACCTTGAGCCCAAGTACTGGGCAGGCGGAACGCCTTTTATCAAAAACGACAGGCTTGCAGTTAGCACAAGGACGATGAAAAAACTGCATGAAATGTTTGAAGGCAACCTTGCAATAGTATCTGGCAGGAGCAGGCTTGCTGCCGAGTATTCGCTCAGGCCGGTGATAAAATACTTCAACCTTGATGCTTGCGTATTTCTGGAAGATGAAAAGCACGAGTATGCCAAGCCAAACCCGTACGCGATAAAGCATGCCATGAAGGTAATGAATGCAAGGACTGCCGTCTACGCCGGCGATTCAGCCGAGGACCTGCTGATGGCAAGGCGCGCCGAGAAAGAGTCTAGCGTAAAAATAACTTTCGTAGGCGTCTACGGCAATAGCCCACGACCAGCCAAGACAGCAGCACAGTTCAGGCAAGAGGGAGTTGAGGCAATTGCAAAAAGTGCCGACCAGTTACCGAACACCATAAATGCTTGTGGAATCAGGACTAAGGAAACCCGTTAAGGGTGCCTCAGGGCTTGGTAGGAGAGCAAGACATGGGAACGCAATCAACAATCAACCACTCCCTAAGAAAGTTCTTCAAGAGCCAGCTAAGGAAGGTTGGTGTCGATCCGTTGTTAATTGAGTATTTGATGGGTCACAAATCTGGAAACGTCAAAGAAGGCGTAACAAGACTAATGGCAACCTACGACCCCGCTGATAGCACTGAGCTAATGAAAGCATATGCCAAAGGAGTGGACAATCTCATAATCTTTTCTGCAAACAAGCTAAAGGTGGAAAACGAGGAATTAAGACGCAAATTGAACGAAGTTCCTACTGTCGAATCCTTACAGGCAGACTTGCAGAAGGAGCAAGAAAAGAGTGAGAGGTTATATGAGCAGCTTTATGCACAAGGATAATAACAAAGCTTTGAGAAAAGCTCATCATTCTCTATGCACTCATTATTTCTTAATTTTCTTAGACTGAACGACTCTGCCTATGGCTTGAACATCAGAATCGAGAAATTGCTTCATTTGTTCAAGGGTTTCTGTCTGATACGATATAATGTCCTCGAGGTAATTTGAGAATCTATTCCGAATTTCTTCATCTGCATCAAGAATTGCATCTAATCTTTGCTGAGCACCGCAGACATATGGATAGTTGAAGAGTGAGTACTGGTCTTTGAATTCGTTAGGGAACTTACCTTTAAAGTCCTCAATAGATGACACCGCTGCCGAGATTCTCATCTGGAAAGCATAGTACTCTCTGAGATCGCCCATCGTAGTAATCTTGACTGGACTACGTACATTTAGGTAATAATAGAAGGTAATCTCTTCCTCAAGGACTTTTTCGAGAACTTGCAACGGATTCACATTATAGCTTTGATCTTCTTTGAGACGGTCACGATTGGGGTGCGAATCTGGTCCGAGAGTTGGGTTATCAGTTCCGGGCCTGTACGAAAGTGGCGAGAGAGAATGAAGAAGGTCCAGAATTGCCATCTATCAAGTTGGAATTGCCTAGCAGTCCGTATTGCCTTCAATAGTCAGTTTTAATTACCATATAAATCCATTATTCCTACTGTCGATTTATTCTCAATTGAGAATAGAACCCTTCGACCCCACCTAAAATCTAAACTACGCTCAATGGCCGTCGCCCTTATTGCAGCGGTGCATTTGTACTTGTACATGGACGGCGCAAATGGGCATCATTCCATTACTGAGAACAGTTGAACCCATTTTCCATATACATTCAAATCCCACGGAACCCCGGATTAGGATTCAATCTATGCCGTAGACTATAAATTCAAGCCAAGCATGAGAATACTGTAGCAATCTCTTCTTTCCAGTTGTAAATCTCTCAATAGTGCTCAAAATAAGTGGAAGATTTTAAATAAAAGAAGAGGGCCTAGGTTATGATTCTGACACTCCCACAACCATAGAATGTGTATAGATTTCCATCTTTAACAAACTCCCCTCGTATGCATGCCTGGGTGTCGCTGGAGGTTAGGCCCGTCTTCTTCATATCAAAGTGCAGGACCATGTCTTTATCGCCATCTTTTGTCTTCTCATCTAGCTCAAATGAATTTTCGATGTGACCCTTTCCATGATATTCCGATGCTCCCCCAATGTTGTTTTTCACCAGATTCGCATTGCCGAACTTGACACTCAATGGATCAATTTTTGTAGCATCGAATGCAAGTGGGTTGCCATATTCTCCTGCTTTGGTACTCAGTACTGCTAGAGGGATCACCCCATTAATCTTTAATTGGTTTGAATTTGGATCGCCGCCTGGCTGGATGTTGATCGTTACTGGTACTGCACAATCTATTGTTACTTCCTTGCTAAACACATTGTTTGATGGGTCTGGATCACTTGTTGCTGCCTCTTTTGCGTCAATCGTGCTATCAAAGGTGATCAAGTGTTTTCCGGGCACACTACATGCAATACTGTATGTCTGGTCGTAATCTCTTAGCTCGTTCAATGCTATTACGGCTTCATTTTGGACGACATTAACGGGCGTTACTGATACACCTGATGGAACATTCACATTTACCGTTAGAACTGCATCGGTGGGTGCATCAGGTCCTTTGTTTGTCATTGTTGTGCGAATAACGAGGCTGTCTGACTGGCCTACAAGGATTAGTCCCGGTGGATTGACTGCCTGAACATTTTGAATCGCTAGATCCGAAATCTCGCAGTCGGGGTCATCGGGGTTTTCTTCACAGAATGATCTGATCGCGGGTTTAAGGTCGACAGTTATGAGATCCTCATTTAATGCATTGTCCTTCACTTCCATTGACCCCAGATTCGGGTCAAAGGGGAAGACAATTTTTCCTTCGCCTTCTGATAGAACTACCCGTCGTTCTTCTCCGCCAGGTCCTTCCTCAAACTTCCACAGCGGGTGCCAGGCATTGAATTCATCGATCGGCACTCCTTCGTCATCAAACAACTGAACAATTAATAGCGGTGGATCTCCTATTCGAGCCCGCGAAGATTCATGGCTCACAATCGCCGACGACAAGTCTACGTCCGTTCTGCTATTGAAATCTAGACGAACCACCATCGATTTTGCAGGATCATCAAAGTCAAAGGTGGGCATAACTGCCGTTGAAGGATCGTTGTCTAATGCCGAGGTCACAGCATCCGAGTTGCCTAGCATAAAAAGCACAGACAACACAGCTGCCGCCCCGACTCCCGTCACAAGACTTATCAAGATTTTTTGTTTCATTTTTCATTTCCCCCTTTTTAACAGCTAGCCGACGCGCAATTGTCAAACATCCAGTTCATTCTCCTCTCGTCCATGAGTTGTGCTTTCATTCTGTCTACCATGAGGTCATTTGAGTCTGGGTCAAAAGTGAACCACTCGGAGTCAAACCACCAGGGTACATCCTCAGTAAATTGTCGACATGTGCTTCCTCCCCTGTCTGGGTCAGCTTCGCAATCGTCCAATTCTTCATATAGGTCTGGAAAAGGATCGTTTTGGAAATATCCCCCGTCACAGCAATATTCATCAGCCAAACCAAAGGGCGAATGGCCCGTTTCATGAATAAATGTTCTCGGTGTTACAAAGTCTGAACTGAAAATTCTATCATCTGGTTGGGCACAATCCCTGAATCCATCGGTGTGTATTATAGCACCGGAATCCACGAAAGCATAATCATCGTCCCAATTATCAGGAGTGTCTAACTCGCAACTGCTTCCATCATCGTTATCGGCGTCACCCATATCCTGAGAGATCCAGAAATTAATCTGGTCTTGATGTTCTAGGAACTCTATCTCACCATAATAGACGTTAATTGCCGTTTGCACGTCAGTTGCGAAATCGGTATCATCCGCTGCGGAATAGCTATCTCTGTCAGGAACGAATGCAATGTCTATGCTGCTTCCCCGCGAACCTGTAAAGATTAGTGGGACGGCACTTGAACCATCAGGCGGTCCGACACTGACGACTCTCCACCCCGTGAAAATAGGGACGCCATTGTCGACTATCCTGCAACCATAAGAGAATGTCGGGTCATTTATTGCGGCTGTGGTAAACGTTAGTGTGGTACCCGATCCAGTCGCCACTGCGGCAGATTGTTGATTTACCCAGATCTCGATGGTGTCTGCCACTTTGGGCGCAGCGACCCCGTCAAGAGCGGTCGCAGTAATTGTGACTGTATCTCCTGGCTGAGGCCATATTGGGGCATGAATGCAGCTTACATTATTTCCCGGAGAACTTGGCGGTTCGGTGACTACAATGATGAATTGCAGGGTTGAGCTGTCGTTATCGGTATTTGATCCCGATGTTTCCAGAGTAACGGCACAACCACCAGTTAATTCGCCAGAAACTGTACAGGGAGCCAGAGACACAGACAAGTCCAAATCTCTTTCAGAGCCTGGATCAATGTCTGACTCGTCGTCGTCTCCTCGAAGAAATCCGTCTTCGTCAAAAATTCTGATGTTGACGTTAATGCTACCTAGTGAAGCATCAACAGGTTTTGTAAATTCCCAATCCGGTGTGATATCGTTATTCCCCTCGAATGCATCTTGATCAGGTGAGTCCTTGTTATCAAACTCCTGACCGTCTATTGTGACAACTGCATAGAAATCAGCTCCCCCATTGAGATCAGGCCCTTCATCGTGATCATCAAGAGCTGTTATTCTGTGGATTGTTACACTTACATCTACATCAAGTGCTAGTGCAGTCCTCGGGTTTGAAAACATCGTCAGAGTTGATAATATGGTTGTTGCAACTAGAATCATTCCTATTCTCGTAGACCGCATTGCATAGCCGATGCTTCTGGAATTATTTAACTATTTATTTTTCTAGATCCATTGTTGGGCATTCATTTCTACTATACTTTTATAATAGCGTACGCTGGGAATTTCTTCCCAGCATGTGCTGTCGCTAATTTTCATGCTTGTACAAGCTTTTTTGATGTTCAGAAAGAAGGGAACAAATACTCGCATCTCTGGACGAAAGATCATAACCCCAGAAGAAGATCCAGAGAAAAAAGTGGATTGCGACATGGAATGGCTCCCTTGAAGGACTTAGCTATTCTATAGGTGGCTCAATTATCGTATGCTCAAGAATGATGACAAAAGCTGTTCACTCATTTTCCTGATACCCTTAAATCCCAGTGAGCCCTTTATTTAGGTGGCAGAGCTTAAATCCATCCATGGTCCGCTCTACCCATCCCCGTTTTTCACTGTGTACATCTCTCAATGGTATTCCAAATAATTGGAAGATTTTAAATAAAGTACTAGCAGTCTAACAAATGTTGGTTTCTTCCAGAAGGGCGAACATTGAGAGAGCAACAAAAGAGACAGCGGTTACCGTTCAGGTTAACATTGACGGCACTGGCAAGACCAACGTCAAGACCGGCCTCTCATTCATTGACCACTTAGTCACCTCGATCGGCAAACACGCCATGATAGACATCACGGTCAATGCAAAGTCAAATGACGGCATCGTGCACCACCTGGCTGAAGACGTTGCAATTGCATTGGCGCAGACGATTGACAAGGCGCTAGGCGATAGGACAAAAATTGCAAGGTTTGGCTATGCCCTGATTCCGATGGACGATGCGCTGGCATACGTTTCGATAGATCTGGTGAAGCGCCAGTACCAGAAGATGGAGCTAAGGCTGAGCCGGGACACCATCGAAGGTGTGCCGAAGGAGGACCTGGAGCACTTTGCAAGGTCGCTTGTGCAAAATCTGAATGCATGCACACACGTGATCGTGCACTATGGCGACAACGACCACCACAAGGTCGAGGCCGCGCTTAAGGCGCTTGCAGTGGCACTCCGGATGGCCACCAGCATTGACAGGAGGAGGAAGGGAGTGCCAAGCACGAAGGGGGCTATGTAATTGTCCAAAATCGCGGTATTTGACTACGGTGCCGGCAATCTCTTTAGTCTGAAATCTGCGCTGGAGCGAAATGGGGCAGAAAATGTCGAGATAATCTACGACCTGAAGGAAGTGGAAAGGTTTGACGGGCTCGTGCTACCAGGCGTAGGCAATTTTGACCCGGCAATCAAGTCGATAGAAGGTAGCGCGCGGCATCTGGGTAGAGCCATTGAAAGTGACAAGCCTGTGATGGGCATCTGCCTCGGTATGGAGATGCTCTTTGAGAAGAGCGAGGAGGGCAGATTGGAAGGCTTGAAAATTCTAGACGGCGATGTCGTCATGCTCCCAAAGGGAAAGGTCAAGATCCCACATATGGGGTGGAACAACCTTCAGATAAAAGGCGACAGTAAATTACTGAAAGGCGTCAAAAACAACTCGTGGGTTTATTTTGTGCACTCGTACAGGACCGTGCCAAGAAACCACAAGATAGTAGTGGCCACCTCAGATTATGGAGTCAGCGTCCCGGCAGTTATTGAAAAGAATAATTTGATAGGCGTGCAGTTCCACCCAGAAAAGTCAGGCGATGTCGGCGCAGTCATGATCAGGAATTTTATTGAAATGTGCGACAACGAGGCAAAATGAAGGTCATAGCCGCGATCGACATCATGGGTGGAAGCGTAGTGAGGCTTGTCAAGGGCGATCCTGCAAACAAGGTTGTTTACAGCAGCGATCCAGTTGACACGTCTAAAAAGTGGGAGACAGCAGGGGCCGACATGCTGCATATAGTCGACCTTGACGCTGCGTTTTCCAGTGGCAATAATGCCGAGCTAGTTGTAAAAATAACGGCCGCGGTCAAGATCCCGGTACAAGTTGCTGGAGGCATCAGAACTCCCGAAAAAGCGGAGGAAATGATGTCAAAAGCGTCAAGGGTCGTGCTTGGCACCATGGCATACAGCGACCCAGAAGTAGTGAGAAAGCTGACTAAAAAGAACCCCGGGAGAATTGTGATTTCAATAGACCAAGTCAACGGCAAAGTCATGGTGAAGGGCTGGAAAGAGTCGACTGAAATGAAAGTAGCTGATGCGATCGCGCAGTTTGCTTCTATGGGTGTCGATGAATTTCTGCTTACGAGCATCGAGCGCGACGGAACGCTGCAGGGGCCGGACGTTATGACTCTGGCAGAAGCTGCCAAATCTGCAAGGATAATTGCAAGCGGCGGAATCGGGAGCTTGGAAGACATTGTGAAGGTTAGAAGTACAGGCTGCAGCTCTGTTATCCTTGGCAAGGCTTTGTACGACGGCAAGGTAAGCATTGAGAGAGTGAAGGCGCTGGCATGACGCTTGCAAAGCGGATAATCCCGTGTCTTGACGTGGACAATGGCAGGGTTGTAAAGGGTGTGCATTTTGCGCAAGTAAAAGATGCCGGCGACCCAGTGGAGCTTGCCAAAAAGTATAGTGAGCAGGGCGCTGACGAGCTGGTGTTCCTTGATATTACGGCATCGCAGCAGGGAAGAGAAACAATGAAAGGCGTGGTGCGAAACGTTGCAAGCGTGATTGACATCCCTTTCACTGTGGGTGGCGGCATCAAGAAGTTAGAAGACGCACGCGACATTCTACTTTCAGGCGCTGACAAAGTTTCGATAAACACCGCTGCGGTCAAGAACTCGGAGCTGATAACGCAGCTAATGTCAATTTTTGGTAAGCAGTGCGTGGTGGTGGCAATAGACGCAAAGAGAAACTATGATGTCGAAAAGGGCAAGACGATATTCAAGCATAAGGGCAAAAAGTTCTGGTTTGAAGCTAGAATTTACGGCGGCAAGGAACCCACTGGCCTTGACGCAATAATGTGGGCCAAAGAAGTTGAAAATCGAGGCGCCGGCGAAATTTTACTGACGAGCATAGACGCCGACGGCACAGAGAACGGCTACGACATTGAGCTGACAACCGCAATCTGCAAGTCAGTCATGGTACCGGTGATTGCTTCTGGAGGCTGCGGAAGGGCGCGCCACATGCTTGACGTGTTTGAGAAGGCAGACGTTGACGCAGCTCTTGCCGCGTCGATATTCCACTATAAAAAATCGACTGTAGATAAGGTAAAGAAATATTTGAAAAGAAGCGGCATTCGGATCAGAATATAGCAGAGCAAGTTGATATTGCAATTATGATGTTTGGCAACCAACCCGACCGCATTCCATTTGAAAGTCATCTTGAGAAGCTGAGTGAGCCTGCTAGAACAATAATGGTTGATATGCGCAATTTTGTGAAATCGCTTGGCGTCAACGTGATAGAAGAAGTTAGGCCACATAGGGTGGTTTACGCCAAGACAATGAACTTCCGGATATTCCTTGATATCGAGCCGGCCGGCGACTCCTTGGTGCTCTCGATAAGGAGCGGCAGAGCCGCACCTCCGATGACCTCAACACTTAGGACTACAGAAGATGCTGAAAATGCAAAGCAGCAGATAGCTGAAGCGTATCAAAAGATTCAATAGTTGACATTAAAGTCGGCAAACTCGCCGGTATACTTTTGGAATTTTACATTAACGTTGTGCACATTGGCTTTTGGCGGCCCAACGTGGCACCATTCGATGACTTCGTTGACAGCTATCTCATCACCTTCAAAGACGGCCTCCACGCGTCCGTCAGGCAGGTTGCGCACCCAGCCATTGACTTTGTGCCGCATGGCCACCTGCTTTGTGTTCTGCCTGAAGTAGACGCCCTGGACCCTGCCGCTTACAAGGACGTGAGCGCGGGTGTTTTTGCTGCTCACTTTCCAGTGATGCTATCATTGATCTAAAAAATGTTCCCCGTTAGGCACGCGGGGCCGGTTTTATTCTAGCTCGCCACCTTCTTCGCAGAAGAGGTGTTCGTAGGTGGTTCCCTTCCTCACAAGTCTGAAGTCACCGCCACTGTCCTTCATCACTATTGGCGGCTTTGTCTGGCAATGGAAAGGCATGTTGAATACGACAGAGTATGCGCCTACATTGTAGAACGAGATGTACCTGCCAACCTCTGACTCGCTCAGATCAGAGACCTTTGAAAGCGGGAAGACATCGTACGTGTCGCATAGCCTTCCTGCCAAGTGCGTATTCTTTACTGGCGCGAGCGCGGTTGTCTTGTCCTTGCTGTTCAACACTGGTACCACTTCCTGCGGGTACTCTTGTTTTAGCAGCGCAGCGTCGAGCAGTATGTGGTAGCCTGCGTCGACAATCACTATCTTGTGCTCGTTGTACTCTTTTGTGTTCACTATCCTTGATACCAGCATGCACGACTCTGCCACGAGGAAGCGGCCGCTCTCGATCATGAGAGTATAGGTCCCGTGCGTCTCTGCAAGTTGGTTCAGCTTGCCGACGTGGTTCTCTGCCATCTGGGCAGGTGTTGGCACTGGGTCGTTGTAGAATACTGGTGTTCCGCCGCCAATGTCAAATGTGTTGACCTGGAAGGCGGGATTCTCCTTCTTCATCTTGGTCATGAACGCGTCCATCTTGTCCAAAGCGTGCGTATAACACGAAAAGTCGGTGATCTGCGATCCTAGGTGGAAATGGAAGCCCTCGAACTTGAGGAGGTCGCTGCTCATAAGGTGTTTGACCATCTTTGTAGCGCTGTCTATAGTGCCGCCGTTGAATGGAACACCGAACTTGCCGTTTCTGTATGACGCACGAACTTCGGCCTTGACGCCGACCTCCGGGTTCACACGAATCATTGTCAGTGGTCTTGTTCCTCCTACCTTGCTTGCAGCCTTTGCCAGGTTTGTCATCCCATTAAAAGAACTGACGACAACCCTTCTAACTCCGCTCTGAAGCACTTCGACGTACTCTTCCTGCTCCTCCGTCACGCTTGTGTAGATTACATTCTCCGGGTCTGCCTTGCATTGCTTGATAAAGTAAAGCTCGCCAAGCGACGTGAGGTCGAATGTCACTCCATCCTTCATGAAGGTCTTGATCACTGCCGGTGTAAAGTTGGCCTTGATCGAGTACGCTACCTTAACCGGGCCATTGAACTTTGAATAAGCGCTGTGTAGTTCTTTGGCCTTTGCATGCAGCGTATCTTCGTCTATCAGATAGAGTGGTGTCCCGTATTGTGTTACTAGTTTGCTGATGTCCAGGGGTTTGACAAAGCGGTTTAGAGCGGCTGCAGTTGGTTTTTCTACGAGTTGGACTTGGGAATTTTCAACCAATTTCTTTTAGTTAGGCTTATCATAAAACCAATTGCTTAAAAACATTTGCCCGGCAGCAGGCTGTATGTCATAATATTTTCAGACAAGGAAAAAGTGGTTAGCGGTAGTACGGTACCGCTTTTTCTGTCGGCTTGCCTTCTCTTTGCGTCTTGATCTTCCTTACCGCTTCTTCAAAATGGCGAAGCATCACGTGCGCTTCTGACGCGTGTTTTGCCGCCTCTTCTGGCGTCGGGTATTTCGCAAGGTATTCGTGCAGCACAAGCGATACTGCGGTGTTGGCAACTGCGCTCGTGTCTGCGCCGCTGAAACCCTCTGTGAGCTCGGAAATCTTGGCAAATTCCACGTCGGGGCCCATCGGCTTGCCCTTTGCATGGATCTCCAAGATTCTCAGCCTTGCTGCCTTGTCAGGCATCGGGACAAAGACAATCTTGTCGAACCTTCCGGGACGCAGGAGCGCAGGATCAATCATGTCCGCCCTATTTGTTGCGGCGATTACCACTACTCCCGAAAGCGACTGTATACCGTCCAGCTCTGTAAGCAATTGTGAAACAACACGTTCAGTGACCATGCTGTCGCCTCCCATTCCCCTTGTAGGAGCAATCGAATCAATTTCGTCAAAGAACACTACACATGGCGCGGCCTGCCTTGCTCTCCTGAATATCTCCCTTATACCGCGCTCGGACTCGCCGACCCACTTGCTTAACAGTTCAGGTCCTCTTACGCTGATAAAGTTGGCTTCAGACTCGGTCGCTACCGCCTTTGCGAGCAGCGTCTTACCGGTACCTGACGGACCGTGCATCAGGACGCCCTTTGGCATCGTGTGTCCTAACTTCGCATACAGGTCGGGATATCTCAATGGCCACTCGACTGCTTCCTGTAGTTCGCGCTTGACCTCTTCAAGGCCGCCGATGGCAGACCATGGAATGTCCGGCGATTCGAGGTAGACTTCCCTCATGGCCGACGGCATGACTTCCTTGACCGCGTTTTCAAAGTCATTCATTGTGACTATTAGCTTGTTGAGCACTTCGGGGGACAGCTTTTCATCCTCGAGATTGAGCTCTGGCAGAACGCGCCTCAGGCACTTCATTGCAGCCTCCTTGCAGAGGTATTCGAGGTCTGCGCCAACAAAACCATGCGTTACTGCTGCTATCTTGTCCTGATCGACATCGGTATCAAGCGGCATGTTGCGAGTATGTATCTGCAATATCTCCAAGCGACCGCGTTTGTCCGGGACCTTGATCTCGATTTCCCTGTCAAAACGACCGGGCCTTCTTAGCGCCGGGTCAATCGCATTGGGCCTGTTTGTGGCCGCAATCACAATGACCTTGCCTCTTGCTTCAAGACCGTCCATCAGCGATAGCAGCTGCGACACTACTCTCCTTTCGACTTCACCTGTCACTTCTTCCCTCTTTGGTGCGATAGAGTCAATTTCGTCTATGAATATGATTGACGGCGCCTTTTCCTTCGCCTCTTTGAATATTTCTCTCAGCCTAGCCTCTGATTCGCCGTAGAACTTGCTCATAATCTCCGGGCCTGAAATGCTGATAAAGTGGGCATTGCTTTCGTTGGCCACCGCCTTTGCGAGCAGCGTCTTACCGGTACCTGGAGGACCATACAGCAACACTCCTTTTGGCGCCTCGATGCCTAACTTTTCAAATATTTCTGGGTGCCTAAGTGGAAGCTCGATCATTTCACGGACTTTCTGGATCTCTTCCTTCAGCCCGCCAATGTCCTCGTATGTTACCTGTGGGACTCCCCTCAGGGTCTCGCCCTTTTCGGCGATATGGAATATTGTTTTCTGCGTCACCAATACAGCGTCAGCTGCCGGCGTTACGCCAATTACTTGGAACGTCAGTCTGCCGCCAAAGTAAGGGACCATTACATTGTCGCCTTTTATCAGCGGCACGCTTTCCAGCGCGTCAGCCAAGTATCGTTCGTCTATTGGTGGTATCGCTTCAAGCGGTGCAACGATAACCTTTTCGGCTGGAACGGCTTTGATCTTCTTAACAATTACAGTGTCACCTATTGCAATGCCAGCGTTGTTCCTGACAAGGCCGTCTACCCTTATGATCCCCTTGCCCTCGTCGGATGGGTAAAGCGGCAAGCACTTTGCAACAGTGCGACGCTTGCCTCTAATTTCAATAACGTCTCCAGTTGAGGCGCCCAGAGAATCCATTGAGTCATAGTCTATCCTTGCTACGCCACGGCCGACGTCTCTTGTATACGCCTCAAGTACCTTTAGGGATAAGGTATTCTGGCTCACATTAACACCTTGTAATTGCTGCTCTTTATACCTTTATTATCTTTCGCCCAGAATGTATTATTACAAACGCACAAGTTCACGAAAAATCGCGAAAAATTTCTAAATTTTTACTCGCTAAACAGTTATAACTTTCCTTCGAATTCCAATTATTGAATGAGTAAAGAAGACACGCAGCCGATGCTACCAGGCGAACACGTTTCTTCCATCGAGGAATTTGAGGGAGGCAAGAACACTTACCTTGCTTCTGACGGGACAGTGCGCTCTGCATCAGTAGGAACGAGAGTTTATGATCTAAAACGAAGAGTTGTCAAGATTGAGCAAAAGAATTCACCGATGCTGCCAAAGGTCGGTGACATCATTGTTGGTCACGTCGAAATGCTCTTCAGCAGTATGGTATCGATCAAAGTTCTATACATCAACGACAAGTGGTCTGAGGCAGGCTTTTCGGCTATTGCTTCCGCAAGGGTCGGAAGTCGCGCGGACCGTGACAGGAGAGGAGACAGGCGCGCAACTTTCCATAACGGAGACATCGTGAGGGGTAGGGTCATAAGCCTGCTCAATTCCACAATACACCTTACTCTTGCAGAAAAAGAGTATGGAGTGCTCTATGCACTATGCTTCATGTGCGGCGGCGACACCGTTCGTACCAACGAGAGCACGATAAAATGCGTAGAGTGCGGAGCATTCGAAGACCGCAAGCTGACGCACGACTACGGCAAAGAAACTTTCCGGCTGATACTTAAAGCAGGCAAGTAATTGTATGGCAAGGGTTGCCTTCCAGGGTGAACGGGGTGCTTATGGCGAAATTGCCACCCTGCAATACTTCTCAAAGGCAAATCTGGCGCCGAAAAAATCTTTTCAGGACGTGTTTGACGCGGGAGAAAATGGCGATGCCGACTATATCGTAGTCCCGGTAGAAAACTCGATAGAGGGAAGCGTAAACGAGATCTATGACCTTCTGCTCCAGACGAAAATGAGCGTGATAGGCGAAGTTTACCAGCGAGTCAGGCACTGCCTAATCGCAAACAGGGGGGGAAAAAAAATCAAATACGTTTACTCGCACCCTCAGGCACTTGCACAATGCAGGCGGTATTTACAGAGGAAGAAGCTCGAGTCGATGCCGGCTTACGACACCGCCGGGGCGGTGAAATTGATAAAGGAAAGCAAGATGCTGGATTCTGCAGCGATTGCGAGCAAGAGGGCAGCCCAGCTGTACGATATGGAGATACTTGATGAAGGCATAGAGGACAAGAAGAACAACTACACAAGATTCCTTGTGCTGGCGCCCAAAAAATCCAAGAGTGATTCAAAGGCCGGCCATTACAAGACCTCCATGATATTTTCAGTAAAACACGTTCCTGGCGCACTTTTTGGCATCATTGGCGAATTTGCGATTCGCAGGATAAACCTGACCAAGGTAGAGTCACGCCCGACAAAAGAGACGCCATGGGAGTACAACTTTTACGTAGACTTTGAAGGGCACACGCGGGACAAGGCCGTACAGGATGCGCTCGAGTCGATAAAGCCAAAGACATCATATATCAAGATACTTGGGTCGTACCGGAAAGCAGAGTTTCGCTAGCATCAGTACAACTATGAAAATGACGGAGTCTCCGAGATATCAAAAGGCGTGAGATGCAAGCCCCTATCGGCGCTTGGTCCTCTTGCTTCTTTTACTCCTTTTACTTGTCTTTCGACGCTTCTTTTTTTTCTTCGTTCTTTTCTTTACTCCCTTCTTCAGCTGTTTCAGCCTGATCTGTCTTTGTTCCTTCTTGTGGCATGCGCAGGTACATTTAAGAAAATAGTTCGCATCAATCGGCGAAACTTCTTTCCTGAGTACTGCCCAGCCTGTGCATTTGGAGTGATCGCCTTCTTCGCACGGCTTGATCAGCCTATCAACTACAATATCTCTGCTTTTGACCAGAGTGAGCGTTTTAACTGTTTGTCGTGATCGCTTGGGCATCTTCTTTATCTCATAATCGCTACCTTCTACTTAAATAGATTTTCAAGCCGTGCTCCTGCATTCTTGGGTTATACTTGGTCGCTAGTGCTTCTTGAAGCGTAGACCAAGGCCCATCACTATTATTCCCGTAACGACGAGCATCAGCGCCCCGCTAAGCCCAAGCGGGCCTGACTTTGTCTGGGCGTGTCCCTTGACCATAAGGTCGGTGCTGCCATTGTTGTCAATGACTATGCGATATTCGCCTGCTTTTTCCGCCGTCAGGTCATAGCTGAAGGATGTTATGTTGCTTCCTGACTTCATAGCCTGCCTGTCCGGATCTTCGATCTTGATGTCAAACGTCGAGCCGGTGACGGCGATGCTTGCTCTGCTTCCCACGTTCATATCAGGCGTTATGACATCTGATGTCCCCGGCTTTACGGTGTAATCAAGCGTGACATCCACAGGCGTGTTAGAGTAAATGCTGGATGCCGCACCTATGACAATGAAAGCAATCCCTGCCGCAATTGCAGCATAGAAGAGCTTGATAGCCAACACACAGATTCGCAGTGTGGCACTATATAGCGCTTTACTGCACCGCGATCATTATATCAGAGGTTTCTGTCCATGCCACGTAGACGTTCCCAGCCGCTGCAACATTTGGCCAAAAGCCTTCGTCGCTGCCGACATTTTCCGCTTCGCCAAATGTGTTGCCTCCATCGGAGCTTGCAGCAAGGAATATCCCCCCATCCTGCATCCATACTACGTAGACATTACCCCCTGACACCGCCACGTGAGGCGAAGTCCCATTACCAATGTCTTTGATGTTAAAGTTAGTGCCGTCGCTGCTACGCGCAAGCACTACTGTGTCGTTTGCAGTCCCTGCGACATAAACATTGTTGGCTGATGCGGCAATCGCGTATATGGTCATGTCCTGAAGATCTCCAAATGTTTCAAAATTACTTCCGTCAGAGCTTGATGCAAACATGTTCGTGTTCTCTTTGGTAGTATCGCCTGATGGGTGGTGCCGCCACGCCAAGTATAGACTGCTGTTAGAGCTGGCCATAACGGCACCAATAGCGTCTTTACTTACAACCGTAGACTCGAACGCGCCTCCGTCGGTGCTCCGGGCAATCAAGAGATCACCGGTGAACTCTTCTTGCGCGTTTGTGATCCAGGATACATAGATATCATTCCCAAAAACAGCAACGTGCGGATGGGCGTTTTCGCCGCTGTAGTTGCCAAGTATCATCTTGCTTCCAAAGGTCTTGCCGCTGTCGTTGCTTGACCTAAACGCTACCGCGGATTGCTCCTGGGAATCATAGTCAGCCCAGACGACATAAACGCTGCCACCCGAGACGGCAATGTCCGGTGTGATCGAGAGCCCGTCCTGCTCTGACTTGCCTATGACAACTGGCTCGCTGAATGTTGCACCTGAGTCGCCGCTCCTTGCAAAGAGAATTTCATGTTGGCCTGATGTATCGTCCTGCCATACGACGTACACATTGCTTCCATTCACACCCACGTCGGCGTGCTCTGATTTGCCGGCATTATCACTCAAGTTTGGTGAAGCGGCGCTAGTTTCTGTTTCATTGGAATTGAAGGAGAGCGTGGCGTTGGCCTGAACGCCCGTCGGTAGGTGCGTCACAACAAAAGTGTAGTTGTCGGTTTTGTTGAAAATAGTGCTTGCCTCCTCGCTTGGCAAGAAAAGCGTAAAGATCGGCTTTGTGCCAAAGCTCATGGCGTACTGCTTGACCGGTTGATCATCCGGGTCAAGAATTGCGATCGTTATGTTTTCTCCTGCAAGCCCGCCTTTAAGGAGGCCGCCAATGCGCACATTGCCGCTGTCCTCTGTAGCCTCAAGGTTTGCAAATTCTGGAACTGCAAACTTGATGTGGTGAGTGATCTCGCCTTTTGCGACGCCCTTATCGTATTTGTACGTAGCAACTATCCTGTAGTCGCCCTCACCTGTCTCTCTTGACGCGAAAAAGCCCTGCTGATCAGAGTAATTAAAGTTATCCTGCAATTCGCCGCTGGGCGCGTAAACGTTCAGCACTATTTCATTATAACCCTCCACCTTGTTCTCTACCTGCACAGTGACCTGCACCCAGCCGTAGACGTACGTCGCGTTCAGCGCTGCTAGCGTTATTTCGGGCTGGGCCGCAGTTTCAGTTTCCGGGGGCGGAATGAGCGGCACCAGCTTTGGCTTTTCAGGCACCACAAGCCGGTAGCTCGCAGTCACATCCGAGTCGGCAGGCACCAGCCGCGGCCTATCTTTGCTGCCATCTTCCCATTGCTTGAACAAAATGTCGTTCTTGGAATTGCTGCAGTCGTTGCAGTCTGCCGGATAGACGAAATAGAGCTTGTTCTCAAGACCCTTTGCAGTAAAACCTTGCTCGTCTGCATAGCCGGTCTTTACCAGATTGCCGTTGATGTCATAGACTGCAGCAAAAATGCCTACTCGATCGTCCACGAATTTTTTGCTCCAACCTTCAGACTGGATCCTCTTTGCATGGATCGTTATGCTGTGACTCTTGTCCACCGGCTGGTTGCGGTCAACATCTTTCAGCTCCACATGCTGGTTGATAGTGGTGCGGTAATTATCCAAGTTTATGGTGAGTGGCTGGTAGATTATTGTGTTATTGCGATAGACCGGCTTGTTAATTATTATCGTATTATTTGCAATCACCGTGTTGTTTGCAATAATGCCAGCCTTATCCTGCTGCTGTGATTGCTGAGCTGCATCTTCGGCAATGGTGGTGCCGTCATCATCAGACTCGTTATGCCTGTCTATAGTGGTAAGGACTGGCGCCGGGCCGGCCTCCTGCACACGCGTTGCCGAGTATGCGACAAGTCCGACAAACGCTGCCACAACTATGGTTACAGCAATGGCAGCTGACTTTTTCCTGCTCACTGCAAGCTAGACGCGGGCACAGTATTTACGGAATATCGAGTTACAATAAAGAAAATATGTCTTTACACTAGAAGAAATCTCTCAACTCATATACAATGGGACGATCGCAGCGACTACGTAGTCGAAACCAAATTGAACCCGCATGTTAGACCATTAACGAGGAGAACGCTATGATTTACATCACGTCGACATCGTGGGGTTGGCTCTCGATGTAGCCGGCTGAAGTCATCTTAATGAACTCGGCGTTCTTTTGCATTTCAGGTATCGTCTTGGCGCCGCAATAGCTGAGACCCGAGCGCAGTCCGCCTGCCAACTGTCTGACGATCTCGACGACGCTCCCCTTGTAGGGCACCATCGCCTCCACGCCTTCAGGAACATAGTCGTTCAAATCGTCAGAGTCAATGACCTGAGCACCTTCTTCGCGATATTTCCGGCCAAGCGACGCATAGAATGATGCCATGCCCCGGTACATTTTGAACTTCTTTCCATTCTTGACAAGCGTCTTGCCGGGACTCTCGTCGGTTCCGCCAAAGAGGCTTCCAACCATGACAGACGACGAGCCTGCCGCCAGGGCCTTGGTGATGTCACCCGAGTTGCGGATGCCGCCATCTGAAATTATCGGAATGTTATAATCGCGGGCGACCCTGACACTGTCAACCACGGCCGTCAGCTGCGGAACACCAGAGCCTGTCACAACTCGTGTTATGCATATGGAACCGGAGCCGACTCCCACCTTGACTGCGTCCACGCCGGCTTTGATGAGGTCATTTGCACCGTCACCTGTCGCGACGTTTCCTGCAATCAGCTCGCAGCTGGGGAATGCCTTTTTTATCATATGAACGGTATTGATCGCATTTTCGCTGTGACCGTGGGCGATGTCGACCACGAGTACGTCTGCGCCGGCCTCGAGCAATGCTTCGGTGCGCTCGAGGTAGTCACCCTTGACCCCTACAGCAGCTCCAGCGAGCAGCCTGCCCTTCCTATCCTTCGACGCGTGTGGGTATTGCTCCATTTTTAATATGTCCTTGCTTGTGATGAGTCCAACAATCCTGCGCTTGTCATCTATTACCGGCAGCTTTTCGATCCGCTGCTTGTGCAGGATATCCTTTGCCTGCTCTATTGTCAAGCCGTCCTTGGCAGTGATGACTTCCTTTGTCATCACTTCGGAGACCTTGCGCCTGTTGTTCTTTTCAAAGGTGATGTCGCGCCTTGTGATAATGCCTGCGAGCTTGCCTTCCTGTTCCACCAATAATCCTGAAACGCCGTAATCGGCCATGGCCTTTTTCGCTTCTGCCACGCTCATGTCCGGCTTGATGGTATAGGGCTGCTCTATCATTACGGATTCAGAACGCTTGACCTTCAAGATCTCGTCGACCTGATCTTCAATCGCCATAAATCTGTGGATGATACCGATGCCGCCTTCTCTTGCGAGTGATATGGCCATTCCAGATTCGGTGACGGTATCCATGTTAGCGCTGATAATTGGTATGTTGAGCGTGATATTACGCGAAAGTTTAGTGCGCAGGTCGGTCTGTGACCTAGAAACTATGGGCGATCGTTTAGGAACAAGAAGTACGTCGTCAAATGTCAGACCTTCTCTAATGTCCAACTATTCCCTTGCTGTTTAGCAAGCTTGTAGGATTATAAGCGTTTGCCATTAAGGTTTCAACAATTGCAGCATTGTCAGGGCCTGCACAGTCTCTCGCACATTGTGTGTCCTCACTATGTTTGCGCCGTTGAGGACTGCTATCGCCTCGCATATTATCGATGGTATTAGGCGGCCCTCTTCCTGCAGATTGAGCAGGTGTCCGATGAAGGATTTCCTTGACGCGGAGATGCATATCGGCTTTTTGAGGGCCGACAGGCCATCCAAGCTTGACAGAACACCGATGTCCCGCGTGTACCATGGCATGTCTGTCATTTTTGTGAAGAACTGGTTCTTGCCTTTATGCCGGAAAAAGCCTATTGACGGATCAATAATTACATCCTTGATGCCAAACTTTTTTGCAATGACGATGCTTTCTCTCAATGCCGCAAGCGTACCATCCAGGGTGCCTTTGGCAGGGGTCCTGCTGTACGCGCCTGCTATTACGGGTACACCGGCTCTTGCTACTACTTCTGACATCTTGCTATCGTATTTCAGGCCGGTTACATCGTTTATCGCGTCCGCGCCGGCCGCCACTGCTTCCTCCGCAACGATTGAGCGCGGCGTATCGGCAGAAATTGGCAGATCGCAGGCATTTCTCACTGCCTTGATCGCTTGCTTCATTCTCCTTGTCTCTTCTTGGACAGAGATCACCGTTTCGAGGTAGGGGGCAGTGGACATGGCGCCAATGTCGATGATGTGCACGCCGTCCTGCTGCATCTGCGTCGCAGCAGCGGCGATCTCCTGCTCGCTTGTCTTTACAGAGCCCTTATAGAATGATTCAGGGCTGGCGTTGATAATGCCCATCACCTTTGTCGCGAGCTTGTCGCCAACTGAGACCGTGCCTATCTTCAATGCGGCATTCTAGATGTGTGTGCGATATATTACCTGATCTTGAAACTGACCTGTCCAGAGATGTTTTGGTCCGTGGTGTGCACCGTTGCTGTGTAGTCGCCCGATGGCGCATTGCCATCCCACGTTATCTCTTTAGACTGTTCTGGTCCAAGTTCAGTTATGACCTGAGCTGATGCGACTGTATATTTCTGGCCACTTTTCACATGTTGGATCTCTAGGCCTAAAGAGGAATCTGGAAATGTAAGTGTCTTGTCGCCAATGTTCTTGACCGTGATCGTCACCGGTTCGCCAGTGTCATAGGTCGCCTCGTCGGTCGTTATCACCAAGACATTAGCAGCGCTGGTATCGGTCCGATCTAGCACAAACTCTTGAGTTTCCTCGCTAGCATTCTGCACCGTTGGGTTCTGCCCGACTATTTCTGCTCCCCTTATTAGTCCTGAAAAGAACACTCCGACACCAAGGCCTATCGCTACAAGCACTATGGCAATTATAGCTATCACGGCTATTAGACCCATAAATTATGGCGATTCCACAAGCGCCTTAACTATTTTGAATTCCGGCTATAGTACAATTTTTCAGGCGAAAGTTTAGTGCGCACAATCACACTTTGGACCTATGCTTTTCATGCCATTTTTTGCCGCGCCGTGCAAGGAGTTCGAAATTTTCGCGATGATGCGGCTCTTTCCACTTCTCTCTCAGGCCGTAAACTATTGGTTTGCACTTCTCCCATTCTGCTTGGAGTGATCCATACCTGTCAAAGAACAAATCATCATTCAGGACACCCTTTTCCACGAGCAGGCCGGCAAGCTCGTACTTGCTGGTAAACCTTTCAAAGAACTGATATTCCCTGCTCCCATGCGCGTACTTGCTCGTGAATTCCTCTATGTTCCTCTCGTGGAATCTCCCCCAGAACCACTCTGTTGCCTGAAAGTCATAGTCAGTGTTGTATAGTTCGGCAATCCTGAACAAAATGTCGATATGCTGTGCAGTCACCTTCTTGGCCATGCCAGCGGTACGTGCCTTAATTTAATAAAGCTGTCCGCATTGACACGACTATTCGGTTGCGGATGCAGCCGGCCTGAACCAGTGTGTGAGGGGCTTGTTGTTATCTATGGCGGCTGCTGATATCTTGTGCACCTCTTTCAAATGATGTTCGCGCAGCGCGGGCTCAATATCTGAAAAACACAGCTGGCACTTGACTAGAGCGTTGGGATCTACAATTGTCATGAATTATCACTTTAGTAAATAATGACTTATGATATATGTGATCTCTTTGGCAAAACTGTAAAAAAGGAGCGGCGGGCCCGAAAGCCCCCGAATACGGTTGCACGCACATTCGAAATTTCTAGTCTGTCTTTATTTCGTGCTTTTCCTTGACTTTATTACCGAATTCGTCTTTTGACTCGCGCTCTATCTTTGTTTCGTTTTCATCGACCTTGACCTTTTCCTTGTATTCTCTTTCTGACATTGTAGGCTATCTCCTGATACATATCTTAAAGGAATTGTAGAGAATCGTACTGCTTGAATCTTTATGGATGAGAACCACTAAGAGATATTCAAAGGCTTTATTTCTTTTTTAGCGCACATTTTTTCACATGATATGGACTATAATCTGGGCAATCCTTGGAATCAATGTCCTGATAATACTGCTGAGTTCTATTCGGACTGATCTGATACTACCAGTCAGTATTCATTAATAGTAGTGGTCAAAAAAAAGAAGGTTATGTTTCACTATAAGCTGTTTTATATTGTTCGTATAGTGCCTGCTTGATGTTTTCCGTCAAATCCTGTAATTCTTTTTTATCGTTCAAGTCATTCCTTCTCTTCGCTGAAACGCCTAGTGACCGCAGTTCAGATAGCCACTGGTCTATGCTGTTCATTTCCTCTTGAAATGACTGTTGCATTAGCTATTGCCTTTGACGACCAACCAGATAAAAAGAGTAGCGGAGTAATCTTACTGTAGAATCTTGCATACTGAGCTATGTATCTCATAAATAATTTCGTGTCGTAAAGGCAGCATGGCTTCTAAAAGTAGCGCTGAAACAGCGGTAATGGAAAAAGATGTCAGAACTGACATTGGAGTAAAGGATGATGCACGCAAAAAGCTGGTAGAGATACTTAACATGCGTCTGTGTGACGAATATGTGCTTTACACAAAGACAAGGAACTTCCACTGGAACGTGATAGGATCACGTTTTTCGCAGCTCCATGAATTCTTTGAAGAACAGTATGAAATTCTGGACGAGATTGTGGACGAGGTAGCGGAAAGGGCAAGGCAGCTTGGCGGCAAGTCGCTTGGAACGCTCGAAGAATTTGCCCGGCATTCCAGCATCAATGAACATCCGGGCCAATACCCGGATGCGCAGACGATGATATCCAATCTGCTAAAAGATCACGAGACCATAATCAAGACGCTCAGGAAGAACGCTGACGAAGCTGATGAGCAATATGACGACATGGCAACAAACGACTTTTTCCTCGAAGCAGTGCAAAAACATGAAAAGATGGCGTGGATGCTGAGGGCACACCTAGAAGGCAAGGATGCCCTCTAATCTTTTATTTTTGTAACGGAATTACTAGCTTACTTCTAACGTTTGTCCAAGCAACATCCCAGCATATGCGAATTGGTTTTTCATCAATGCATCAGCGTACTTTGGGAACACGGAGCTATCAAAGCACGAACCATGCATAGGATAGACCATTTCCGGCCTCAGCTTTGCGAGTCTTTGCACGGTCTGCCTAACGGGCTGCTCGCTGGCAAAAATGCCAACGGCCTGATACAGTTTGATCATGCTATCTGACAGGTCATCGGATATCACTGGTTTGTTGTTCCCGGGTTGGATAAATAGGTCTGACGGAAACAATGACTTTGTCGTCTCTTCAAAAATCATCATACTGTCCCAGTGATGCACGTGAGGAGTCATGATAAATCTGAATTTTCGCCTACCTGTGGTCAAAGTCTCGTTGTCCCAAAATGATGTGTGATCTGCCTGCACGCCGTACCAGCCAGTCAAGTTCAATTTCGAGCTCAGGTCGCTGCATACGAGCCTGGCTCTTGGGGCTTTCAGGAATTCCATGCCACCCCACTCGTCGCTCTCAAAGTGGAGGAATGCGACATAGGCTAGTCTTTCTAATGGTATTACCTCTTTTACTTTCTGCTCGATCTGATCGTACATTCCAATCGGCCCAGTATGAATCAGAGTCGGATGATCGTCGTTAACAAGAAATTGGTTAAAGGTTATGCCATAATTGTCCACGAATCCCGATATTCTGTATATGCTGTCCTTGATTTCGTGTATTTCCACCTTCGCGTCTTTGGGATAATAAAGTGTCCTGCTAACTTCTGGCATCTGCCACTATAGCGTATATGGAGTATTTCTGTTCTTCTGCCACTTTGCAGTGCGTTCACTCACTGTTGATAGGTCATTGTGAAACGTGTTTCGACTTCTTGCGCGCAACTTCTCTTCTCGGATCTTTCTCGGGGTACGGGCCCGGCCTTGGCTCCTCTCCAAGCTGCCCAGAAGTAGCATCGTTGAGTGCCTGATCACGCTTGAATGGATTCTTTCTCTCCGTGCTCATACATTAATTTGGTATCCATTGCTAATACGCCTTACTAAAAATTCAATAAACCCCCCATCAATAACAACCCATAATATGGATTTTGAAAAGCTTTGCGACCAAGTGTTTGCACTTAACGACGACATCAGGTACGCTGGCGTGATAGACAATGCAGGCTTGCCAATTGCAGGCGGCATGCGCAAGGGTATAGACTCGATAGTCACGGAAACCGACGAAGAGCTCTTCCTCACCCAAACTGCGCTGCGCAAATCAATGAGGGAACGCTTTGACGACGCCATGGGCAGGGCTAGGTTCGCGTATGTCGAGCGCGAAAAGATATCAATTTTGACTTTTTACATGGATGACAAGATCTTGCTGGTCTCGCTAGAGCCAAACATTGAGTCGCACAGCGCGATGGACATTGCAGACGACACTCTCGAGATGCTGAACAAGTGACCCAGCCACAGCAATCTAAGGATTGCATTATGAATAATGATATTGATTAGATGTTATACTTGCAACAAGGTCTTTGATATTGATAAAAAGGGCGAAAGACAAGAGGCGATAAAACACAGCCAAGCTTGTCATGAAATGACGCAGGGATTTAGGGCATAATATTAACACATGTCATAAAATATGCTCTATGGCTTTCTGTATGTCTCCCGCATCAATCACGTCTCCGGCCATCATTGCTTCAAGCAACCTAAGAACAATCAACTCGCCTGTTGCGCCAGCTATGGTCTGCGGAACAACAACAACTACGTCGTCTACAATTACTGTCACCTCTTTGTCGCTGCCACCACTCCAATCTCTTGGTATGCCAACGTAGAAGTAGTTCGGGTCTGTCGCCTTGCTTATATCCTGATAAAGTATCTGAACCATTACAATAACTTAGCATATCAATTTTTAAACTTTGTATTGTTTCCTGGTGCGGGTCAAATTAATCAAAGATTTTCCGTATCGCCACTCTAGATTCCAGAAAATTTTTGATCCGGTAAGAGAATTCGCCCGACTGGACATTTTGTGCCTGGATTTGTGTCCCTTTGTTCTTCTTTTTTAACTCTCTGCGTATCCACAGGAGTGTCGATATCGTATACGTAGGAACAAGGTCGCCTATGAATGGAACAAATTCGATAAGGTTGATTGCCGTAGACCTCTTGCTTTTTGTGAGTGAGTATAAGAAACTCATAATGATTCCGTCAGCAATATCGCCAATGATAGGCATGCTAAATATGGGCGCACCCACATAGTCCAAAGCATCTGCTACAATAGAAATACCAAGAGCTCCAAAGGCTCTAATTTCAAAGGGAAGCTCTTGTTGTAGCCTTTCTTTTTTTAAAATCACACTCAATATCCGCCAAAGCAAACTATTAACTTATCGTAGGGCAGGTCTGTCGCTGCAAAGCCAATAGCGATCAAGTCTTGAGGGAATTCGTACCGGTCATTTGTTCTAAATCCATTCTTGAAACTAAGATAGGCGCATTCTGAATGGGCTTGTTTAAATCGAGAACCTCGGTCACGGTTTGCTGGAACTTTTTGACATAACTCGCAGTGGAGTATTTTTGCGTAGAGTGACTTATTTGCATACGTTCGGATTCAGGCGCATCAAGGGCCCTAGCTACCACTTCAACTGCCTGGTCCAGAGAATTGAAGTGGTATTTGGAAGGAACAAATTCTGCGTGCCCACCGATATCTGGAACTACAGGGATCAAGCCAGCGCTCATTGCTTCGACAGTTGATATTCCAAAAGGCTCACCTGGCATCGGATGGAAATACACCTTTGCCACGCGCATCAGCTCTATGAGCCTCTCCAGATTAACATTGACTTCAAATTTGACAAAATCTCCGAGGCCAAGCTGCGTTACAAGGTTGTTCAGGTGGTTAAAGTAGGCCGAGTCGGCTGGAGACATGTTGCCAGCAATCGTGACATACTTGCATATTTTGTTTTGTTTTAGCAGTTTGGCAAGGCGAATAGCGTTCTTTAGCTTCTTGCTCGGGTGAAAACGAGAGACCACAAGGACAGAATCGCTTCGAGCATCAGATGACAAGGCAGCATCGCGAAATGTGTCAACATCTACAGGTGGCGGGATGACAGTAGAGTCGACACCAAATTCCTGAAAAATTGACTCACGGCTAAATTCAGAATTTGTAAGCACCGTCGAGTTTTTCATCATTTTCCAATACGAGCTTCTCGCCCTGGCGAAAAATTTCATACTATATTCAAGTGGGTATCCAGAGAAGCACATGTTGTGGAGGGTGTTGGGGTACGTGGGGTCACTAGGATCCATCCGATTTACAACAATAGGGTAGTGGCAATAGACGATAGAATTCTTTTTCGTAAAGTTCTCTCTGAAATATGGAAGCATGTCGCCGTGCGTGTTTATCGTGAGATCGTGCTGTTGGTCCTTATCTTTTCTTAATAGATCTAGTCTGTTGATCTTTTTGATATCCAAACCTGCGCTTTCTCCATAAGCCTTAGTTATCAAAGCCATGTCAGGTTTCTCTACAGTCTCCAGCTCCACATCAATTCCCATCGAACGCAGCGCCTTTATTGTGACAACAGCCAGTCTTTCGGCCCCTCCTCTAGCATTAAGACTAATGTGAACAACGTTCGCGATCAAAGACAACAAGAATATGCACAATCTCGTAAATTAACACATATTCAATTTAGTTATTACACAATATTGCAAAAAGTCGGTGGTAAGAAACTTACCTAAGACAAAGTTATTTTGTGAACGAGATCACAATTTCAATGCACTGAAGTAAAAGAAGAGTATTTTCGTTGGTTGTTATCTGATTTTGCCCAACATTTCTGTGACATCCATGTTGTCAAGCTTTAGAATTTCTTTTTCAAACCATTTCTCAACTTGTTCAGGATCACTCCTTACTTTTACTTTCATTTCCTCTAGTTCATTTTTCCTTACCTTGGCGATTTCTTCGAGCTTCGGCATGCACATTGTGGTGGCGTTTTCCATCAATTTTTCCATTAACTTGTCCAGCATCCTATATCACTCCGAACAGAAGCCGAAGTAGGATTATCAATACGATAATCCCTAGGACGACGGATACTATGGTCCATATCATTGCACTTAGCTTGGCGACAAAGAAATAAGCAATTTAGGATATATTCTTAATAGCATCCTTAGGGAAGAGAATTCCCGAACGTTCCTTATGTTCAGACCTCAAACACACGGAAAAATTCTTGCCGTTGCAGACCTTTGTTCCGAATAAGAGATACCAAGTTATGCCATTTCCGGGATAACTTTTCAGAATTCAAGAACGTGACGACGATATCCTACTTTCGGCTGTCCAAACGGTCTAGACCAATGCGTCCTGAATGTAGAACACAAGAAGCCTCAAAAGAAGCAAATTGCAATACTTATTGTCAGTGATCAAGGGCATACAGAACTCTGCTAGGAGACTACTCTTTTTGACATTGGTTGTTAGCATTGCCAGTAGTGCCCAGTTATTTCCACTTCAAAATAGTTTTGGACATCCCGTCACTGTCGGTGGGGTTTCCCGCTTCTTCCGAATTGACAATGAACAATTCTCCGCAAACAATGTGGCTACTGGTGAAACAATCGAAGTCAAACTTGAATTAGCAAGCCTCGTTAATACAGATATTACGATATCAGAAGCTCGAATTGCAGTCAGTGAAATTTCAGCAGTAAATCCCTCGGAATTTTCTCGTAATTACACTGCTGTAAGCTCTGAGCAATGGCGCATAATAAATGCGACCCATCCAGACGATTTTGTTTTAAGAGCTGGCGAAACAATACCCTTTACCATGAACATAATGGCACTAGAGCCGGGCCAGTACAATCTTCACTCGGCATTTGTATGGTCATATGTTACACCCAATGGGACGCAAATAAACACAACATACTATGGTAGAGGCTGGAAAATTGAGGTTACACCCAATGACAATCAAGTACTTTTGGATCAATTTCTCGAAGTGATGGTTAAAACAAATGATGATAGAACTATTCACGGCTATGGCGAAATAATACCATTTAATGTCACTATTTTCAATGCCGGCAGTAAAATAATCAATCTATCTTCTTCAGATTTGAAGGTCTATGCCGGCTTGGGTTATAGTTGTGCGAGCTTGATGTACTTCGACTTTATCGTGTTAGATGGAGATTACTCTAAAGAAATCACAAGCTATGAAGACTTGCTGCGTTTGAAAGACAAGGCAATCTATGTAGTGGATCCGCCATTTCGTCCACATTCCTGTTTTTGGCCATATTTACAGACCATCAACAGCGTGGCAATTCATCCTGGAGTAGTGGAAATCCTAATAATCCTCTATTCCGTGATGGTGACAGCAAATTTACCATTAATTATGTGACTAAAAGTGGAAGTACAGACAGTAGGCTTGGAAACGTCTGGTCAAACCTCTATCTCAAAGATGTCTATCAAGGAAGCATTAACGACGATACAGGTAAGGCATCTTCCCAAAGCAAGCTGCTTCCCCCCGGAAAATACACTGTCGTTGCACTTACTTTATCGGGTCAAATAAGCAAGCCAATTGTACTTGATGTTAGGGCGGGACCTGATATTTCATTTCTTATCATAATGGGAACAGCTTCTCTAACAGGACTTGTAGTTCTGATAATATTACCAAGGTACCAAAGAAGGTTGGATTAATGATCAACCAAAGGGCTCAAAACTAAGCAGACAATTGCTAAGCTCCTACCTGATTAAAGTCCATAGCACCAGTCTCAGATATTTTCGGCTTTCTACCGTGCACCTTCTTGTGCCGCTCAAGCCTATCTTTATCTTCAAATTCCATGCCACATATTTTACACTTCAAGTCACAGATACCTCATAATACGAAGGAGTAAATAAGATTAAAGGATTTAGACGAAGGATTAAGTCTACATCGAATATTTGGATCTCACCGAGCATCCATAATTTGACGATCGAGATTCCCTTGCGGGCCGCCGTAATAATGACGGTCAATGAACGGGGTAAAGTAAAACCGCTATATTCCATGTTGGAACAGCTAAACTATGGACCAAGGAGAACCGGGCTTTGATTATAATGAGCCGAACCTAAACCCACTGATATGTGATATCTGCCGCGAAACGTTTGACAGTTTGGACAAGCTTGGGAACATCAGAAAGGAAAGCACGATATGTAAGCTTTAGATGGACTATTACCAGATGATTTGGCGTAGCCGTACCGCTGGTCACCGCTTTCTAGTCGCTTAGGCTAGTGCTTTTCATCGTTGAATCTGACTAATTGATGCATCCCATCGCAAAATGGCTTGTTGTTCGAAGCGCCGCATCGGCAAAGCGTATAATGTTCCTTTGAAGCTCCAAGAGCCCAGTTTTCGATTCCTACCAATTCGACCCCACCTTCAACCCGGTAAGGCCCGTTTTTATCCACTATTACAACTGGCCTCCTACCAATCTGATCCCTGTGTTCGAGACCGTCAACAGAATAACTCAGTGCTCCTGATGGACATTTCTTTACTGTGTCAATAACTGATTCCACAGCGGCTTGGTCAGGATTTATCCATGGCCTCTCTTGCAAATTGAATACCGATTCCAAGCGCCGAAGGCATTCTGCCGAGTGGGAGCATATTCTTCTGTTGTCATGGACAGTAATTTTCTTGCCCAAATAGTCCTTTCTTATATCAGGACTCTGGGGAGGGCTCGTATTTTCGCTCGAAAATCTTGATGGTCCATGAGTCCCACCACAGAATGGTTTATTTTTTGAACCGCCGCATCTGCATAATGCGACACTTACTATCTTGGAAATTGGCTCACCTCTTGAATTTTGAAGATTTCCAACCTTTTGCGGCGTCCTGGAATTTATCAAGTACAAAGGACCGTTCGGAACTGGGATGATCTGAGGCTTCTCGGCCAAAGATTTGGGCTCGATGGATGAGGACGTGTCTACAAGCACTTAACAATTGAAGAATATTTGCTTTTCAGACTTCAGGAATTTCGCAAATCGATGGGAAAGCTGAGGTGAATTTTTGGACAGAGGCACTCCCAATCGGTCTATATAGATATCATAGTCTATAGAGAATATGGCTAATAGGGTTCTTGAGAATCCTTCAGCGCGTCAGCTGATAATACTTGGTGGATTTTCCGGGTGCGATATTAGTAGTCTATGGTGCGATAGGAGCCGCACTCTTCTTTGACTTTGTGAACGGATTTCATGACGCTGCAAATTCAATAGCTACGGTGGTAGGAACTCGTGTTCTAAGGCCCTTGCAAGCAGTTTCAATCGCTGCGATAGCAAATTTTGCGGGACCATTTGTATTCGGTACCGCAGTAGCAGCGACAGTTGGCAAGGGAATAATACAGCCAGAATTCTCTACGGTGTATGTAATTCTGGCAGGACTAATCGGCGGCATTATCTGGGATCTCATAACTTGGTGGTTTGGCTTGCCCTCATCAAGTAGTCATGCACTAATTGGGGGTCTGGTCGGTTCAGCATTAATGGCAGGCGGACTGCAGGGAATAATACTCCCTGGTATCGAAAGAATCCTGATATTCATGGTTGTATCGCCATCAGCGGGGTTTGCAATAGCTGCCGCGTTTACCGTTGCCATTATGCTAGGATTCCGCAAGTCGACCTCTGTTAAGGTCAACAGGATATTTGGAAAGTTACAGGTTATTTCTGCAACTTTTTTCTCACTAACGCATGGAGCAAATGATGGACAAAAAACCATGGGCGTTATCACGGCATTACTCATCGCGGGCGGCATGCTTGAGGCTAAGGGATTTGAGGTTCCGGTTTGGGTAATACTCGGCGCTGCAGCAGCTATAGCATTTGGAACATTTTTTGGCGGATGGAGAATCGTCAAGACAATGGCATTCCGTCTGACTAATCTCAAACCGTATCAGGGATTTGCTGCAGAGACCGGTGGAGGTGCAATCCTGACGTCGATGGCGTGGTTTGGGATACCGGTAAGCACAACACATGCAATCTCGGGTGCCATAATGGGAACTGGCTCTACCAAGAGATTCTCCGCGGTAAGATGGGGATTGGGCAAGAGGATCATATATGCATGGATTATAACGATACCTGCGAGTGCATCTATTGCAGCAGCCACGCTGTTTCTAATCAATGCTATGGGGCTTAAGTAAGGTTCTTAACACATTGCTCGCAGCAACGCTTCAGAAACGCCACGCCTTCAATACCCTTTACAAACACATCATGCGATGCTCTGGCTGTCTTGCAGATGTCGCAACTAATAACTTCGAGCTTCTTTATTGAATCAGAGATCGGTGTTTTGTTAATTACCTCATAGTCGGTTAGTGATGAGATTGGCAGTGCCACAGCGAAGGGTGCAGAACCATGCCTTATGAACACTTTCTATATAGAATATGTCGGTCCCTATAGTTCAATGCGCCTATAATCAGTGTCTTCATATATTCAAGTTCTATAACAGAGAGTGAAATTACATGGGACTTGGATTCATGTCATGGCTTCGGTCTAATGAGAATGAAATAATTGGGTCACTGGAATTGCAGGCGGAAGTGCTGATCAAGTCAGTAAACACCTTGGTTGAGTTAATGAATGACTATGGCAAGCTTCAAGAATTAGGCACAAAGATAGAGGACCTAGAGCACGAAGGTGACAAGATTACTCATAACATTTACGTGCTTATCGATAAGACGTTCGTGACGCCACTAGACAAAGAAGATATATCGAATCTAGCAGGCGAAGTCGACCAGATAATCGACTATACAGACAGATTCATCGGAACGCTCATCCTTTTTGAGATTAAGCAACCAACCATGTATATGACAGAGCTGGCAAAGATGCTCCTGTCATCCTCACAGGAGGTATATTTCTTGGTAAAAAAGCTCCGAGGCTTTAAGAATTCGAAGGAATTGATTGAGCACTGCCAGAACATCAGTGAGTACGAACACCAGGCGGATGTAATTTTCAGAACCGCTATCGCAGAGCTCTTCAAGACACATGACGCGATTGATATCATCAAGATGAAGGAGGTTTATGAAATCCTAGAAGGTGCTCATGACAGATGCGCAGACGTGGCTGACGTGTTCGAAGACATTGCTCTGAAGTATGGCTGATTTGGAAAACTGAACCTTCATGCCGCCCGCAAGCAGAACTAAATCTGCCATTAGGAAGACCTCGGCACTAGTCAAGTATATCCGCAAGTAAACTTGGGGCTAAAAAAGCATGCATGGACAGAGCTTTACAATCCATCTAGGCGAATAAGAAAAGGCAGAAGTTCAGGCAGCGGTAGCGGAGGCTCACAATCAAAAAAGATAAAGCTGGAGAAAGCTTTGCAAGACGCGAAAAGTCTATCGCCGGGTCAGGGCCTAGTAGCAGAGATAAGAGGACAAGACCCTGTAAAGTGGAACGATTCAGAAAAGTCGTTTGATTGCCCATGACACGGCTCGAGGTTCTCCTATGCCCGTCAGGTAATAAATGGGCCTGCAAACGATAACTTGAAAAAAGAGTCCTTTAGTAATGAGGAGACTTGACCATACTTGCGGCTATCATTCTTAGACTAAAAAGAAGAAAAAGGGGCTCTTTAATCAAGCTTTTCTTTTAGCTTTTCTTTCTTGTATTCCCAATTAAGGTCTCTGCCAGAATCTCTGGCCTTGTTTGCCAGTGCCTTCGCTCCCGCCTGGACCTTGTCTGCGGCATCTTCCAAGTCTTTTTCCGCTTCGCTCTTTTTTCTAATGTTGACTTCATATTCGTCGGGCATTGTGAAATTTTAGTAGACGTTATCCCTAAAAGCAATTGTAGAACCTCACACTGTGGCATTTAGCTTGTACCTCGTAAGCTAAAACTTTTGTAAACGCCTTATCACTTAATCCGCACTATCTGCCTTATGATTTGGTACATCGTCTGGACCGTGCTTGGCATCATAGTATTGATAATACTGCTCAGAGTGCTTTTCGGACTTGTCTAAAAGCAACCGGGTTACGCTGCAAACGATGTACCCAGGAAATTGAATAGGTGCGAAATGAATTGAGTAAGAGTGGAAAAATTGCAAGGGCATGTGCAACGCCGATAGTTATCTTTCTTCGACGGGGGTCAATTGCCGCCAGTATTAGGGAAGTCAAACAAAACAAATCGAAAAAAAATCGCTCCGTAAAATGGAAAGTCAGAAAGGCAAGATTGTCGTCTCTTGCAAGAGTTGGCCTGTTAGTTCTTCCCTCCATGTCTATCCCATTCTGTGAGTTGTCGCTGACAGGATTGCTTAGCTTTCCCGTTTTGGTTCCATCCCCGATCGGCATGGAACTGGTCGAAGTTTCGACGTCATTGTTACATACTTCGTTTTCTCTGCGGGGTTCTGATAAAGGAGGGTCACGCTATTTCGCGTGGATATACAGTAAATTCGGAAGGTCCGATAGCAAATGGTGCCAGCTGAGGTCGTCAGTTGCCGATTTTGTTGCAAAGTTTAGGATGATCTAAAGGTTAGGACAGATTTTTAGCGGTGTTCTGAAACGTAGTTTTACTAACAAGACAAGCCTAGAACTATGGTAACAGAACATGTCAACAAATTATGACTCGAAAGGAAACGACGAGAAGAACAATCCTAACAAAAACAAGCAAAACGCCAAGTTTGCCATGGTTGCAGGCATACTTGCTGTTGGAATACTGGCTGCAGCACTAACCGGCGGCCAAATGCTCAATTCAGCAGTCGCGCAAACCAATGACAATGCAACAGTTGGCGCAATGAGCGACAATGGCAAGATCGCTTCGATGCCATACTATCACAGTAGTTATGGAGGATCCTCTACAGTTTCGACCTCGGGCACAGCTACGACCAAGGTAAAGCCAGATCAGTTTTCAGTTACAGTGGGAGTTGAAACCAACGGGACCAATGCTCAAGAAGCAACATCAAAGAATGCCGACTTGATGGCTAAAGTAATAGCAGCCCTGAAAGACCTTGGTATCAAAGAAAGTGAAATTGGCACAAGCAACTTTAATGTCTACCCAGTCTATGAGTACAGACAACCATCCAAAGTATGTCCAGAAATCTATCCCCTGCCTCCTGACTGCCAACCGGGCCAGGTACTTACTGGATATCGCGCATCAAATAGCGTAACAGTGACTCTTGATGTAGCAGGATCAGTTGATGCAGGCAAAGTCATCGATGCGTCGGTACAAGCAGGAGCAAACAACGTCTATGGGGTATACTTCTTTGTCTCGCCAGAAAAACAGGAGCAGTTAAGGGATAGCCTCACAAAGGATGCGATACTCAACGCCAGACACCGCGCAGATGTTGCAGCAGGCGCTCTTGGAATGCAAATCTCTGGAGTACAGTCCGTAAACCTCAATGACGTCTACTTCCCATACTATGCCAAGAGCTACGATGCAGGCGTAATGGCACAACAAGCATCGACACCGATACTGCCAGGAGAACAGGATCTGACGACCACTGTGAGCGTAGTCTTTTACTTCAGCAATGGCACAGATACCTCAACAACACCATCCGGAGCCACTAGCACAAACGACAATCCAAACTGCACAAACCCGCCTAACGGCCCCATGATCTGTTAATTGGGGACCAATCTTTTTCTTTTTTCTTGCGTTATCTTAATAATGTATTAGGAGTGAACAAATAATCCATGCGAAGGCTTCCCACCTATGGCACGGCCGGGATTGGCATAGCAGCAGCAATCGGATTTGTCTTTGCACTCTCTATCCTAAGTACTAATTCAGGAATTATCAATACTAATCTTGACCAGAGCCGGGTGGAGAAAACTACCTCGCCTAGTGGACAAGAGGCTGACACCAATGGCGATGCTTCCACGTTTGCCAAAAGCGGTGACCAGTCCGCCCAGCCACAAGAAAGCCTCAGCTTGACTCAGCAAGAACGCTCTTCATTGGATTTGCGGCCAACTTTCGAAGCAATGATTGCGACGGATACAAGCAGATCAGTGTCGAGAGAAATAGTGCCCCAAATGGAATTTGAAATAGGTAAGCCGGTGCTCATCCAAGCCAAGTTTGCCAATCAGAACGATGAATCGATAAAGGATCATGCCATTAGCCTGAGCATTAGAGCTGGCGGCGGAGAGCAGGGTAATTCGTCAGAAAGCACGGAACAAGGTCAAACAAATGAGCAAGCGGCTGACTTTAGAGGAGACATTGCAGCACGTAGCAACATCGAGCTAGAGTTGTATTGGAATCCCGATAAGGCTGGAGACTATACAATCTTGTTATTCTCAAATACTCAGCTAGAGCTTGCCGCTCCAGAACCTATCAAGCCTCTGACGTTTATACCCGTAAAAGTAGTAGGTGCACAGTAAACACTATTTTTTGCTACTTTGCAGAAGCAATAACAGTGTCCCAATGTTTGTAATTCTCTTCATTGTATTCTCGAGGTCCTGCAAACTTTTGCTCCTTTATCACACGCAGGCCAGATATTTCATCAAGATGCACCAAGCGCCAATCAGGAATTTTGCCTGAAGATGTCAAGCCGCCTATCTGATAAACCAAGATCTGCCTCTTTCCATTCTTTATGCCATATACGTGGGGCTCGGCTACTCGTGGGTAGCCCTGATAGGTAAATTCGATAACCTCCTTATTGGTAATTGCGTTTCTGATTATACTAGTATTCATTTGAGCCTCCACGCTTGCAAGGCTGCAAGCTTTGGGTTTGGCTCCGGTGACCCATCTTCATATCTTTCAATTGGAGGGTAGCTTCGCCGGCAGATAATCTTTATTGCAGTTTCTTGACCGTACAGGAATTTATGATTGTCCTGAATGTTTTCGTCCATTCATCAAGCGGATCGTGATAACAGCGGCGGACATGCTGGATGCAAGAATTAATGGAATCAGTAGAAATTCTGGCACAACTGCCGTCGTAAAAGTGACCGAATCTGTCAGGTCTTCTGCGGTACCTGTTTAGCCTAGATCCCATCACGGCCTGATATTGGTTATCTTGATAGCAAGCGGGCCCGTTGAGTTGCCGGCAAACATGATATCCTGTGTTCCTCTGCCGCCAAGGCCCGACTGGTTTACCTTTTTCCAAAGCTCCTTTCCATCACCACTATAAATTGCCATATCATAACTCTTTACAGGCAATGTCGCTTCTATTATGCCTGGTACGTTAAAGCCAGTCGCACCGGGAGTGCTTTCGCCAGTCTTATTTGTCTCTTTTTGTGGGACATTCTCGACGGTAGCGGTGGGGACACTCGCGTTAATGAATACTATTTCTACCTGAATTCCGGTCTCGGGCTTTACGATGACAGTCGGCCATTTTAATAATACATTATAGATGCCTTTATCTGACTTTTGCTGCAGGATGGGCTCCCCACTCGTCGCGTTTACCTGTAGCTCACCTTTTTCCGTATTCTGCTTCTGCGCATATGTCGGCGTCATTGTAACCCCAATTAGAACAATCAATGTAACTAGCAAGGTTAAGACGAGATATTTTATCACATCTCGTCTGGCTCAAGATACAATATAATTAGATCTAGAGTTTTTGATAGAAGCTCGTTTCAGGAGTCCCGTAGAATCGCGAGCAGGGATCTAGCCCCTTGGTTTCGCTGATGAGGTCTAGAGATTAATATCATTTCTTGTCAAGTCGTAAATCGCAAAGCTTGAATGACCAGTATCAGTCGTATGCTGAACTTTATCTGATTCAAACAAGATAACTTCCCTACAAGCTCGGCAGGTAAACATTTTGTTTAGAGATGGTGAAGTCTGCATCGTCAATATCATCATATATACTCTGGTAGAAAAGGCATGTCTCCACAAAGGTGCGGTTGTTCGGCGCGAAGGGCCAATAATTCATGTAAAAAAGCCATTGAGCCAAGTCTTTCGGCTTTTTCGACTCTGCCATACAAGGTGCTAAGTCAAGGCAAAAGCGTCATAATTGGTCAATTATCTGGCTTGGTATCGACGTCTTTTTCCCTACGACTTCTACGATCTCTGTCCATACCACGTCTTTAATGCCCTCCGTCGACTTTAAGAATTCCATCATTCGAAGGATCTCTGCATTATCCTTTAAAATAGTCTCTACTCTCAAGTCAATGGTGTGCTGACCTATACTCTTGCCAACATAGATAACCTCATCACGCTTCAAAAGTGACTTTCCAATCAGTCCGGTTTTGCCGCTCTCTGTTGCAATAAGAAAATCAACCTTGTGCCAGCCAAATTTTGCAAGGTCAAGTGTATAAGTCAGTGAAAGGAATTCTCTTTCCAACCGCTTTCGTCTCCGCTGAACAGTCGTTGCAGGGATACCAAGCTTCTTAGCTAAAGTTTTTGAAGAGTATCTTCCATCCGGAGTGAGAAGTGTTTTCAATAACTTTCGGTCAACGGGCGATAAATAGCTCGCCTTGTTGTTCGTGACAACCATCGCCTCTTTTGAACGGGACAATAATCATAGGCAATTTGTGTAATATAAAATTAATGGTTCCGCTTCAACGACAAATTTGGACTCCAAATTAGCTCGAACATGGATCTATGGACCCACAGGTACCGTCCAAATGGCGCAAAAAACCATTTTGGATTATCATAGCAAAGAGAGATAAGCGACTCGGTCTATTGTAATGTGGATATCGATGCCGATGGAAGGAAGCGGTTCGCTATTTAGAAAGACAATCTACGTTAGTAGACGATGAACCCGATATTACGTCAGTTATTAAAAAGGAGCTACAGACGAATGGTTTTGTAGTTCATGCTTTCAATGACGCGAAAAAAGCATTGGAGGATCTCAAATTGAATGGAAAAGACTGTACGGTATTCTTGTCGGACATTAGAATGCCTGAGATGAACGGATTTCAACTGGCTAGAGAGGTTAGCCAACATAGGCCTGACGTAAGAGCGGTCCTAATGACTTCATTTGAAGTTCACAAAAACGAATTTGATACTTTACTTCCGTCTACAGATGTTGCAGCATTCATACAAAAACCGGTAAGCCAAAAGAAATTACTTGATACTCTTGAGGCGCTTTTTGTTGACGGACGGTAATGAAAAGGTTCTATCGGTATCGTCAATCTTCACCGAATTGTGTGGTTTCTCTCCCAACCAATTGAGCCTACTTATCCGTAGACTTTTTATGCGACGGATTCGCATGGAGATTAGAGATAGTTAGATTGTCTGACTATTCATACACGCGCGCGACTCGACTTGGTCTTGTAGGCCAGCTTTCTCCTCCGGAAAAAGAAGAATTCAAAAAGGAGGTTCAAAAGCAGCTCGATTTAGCTCCCGGGCAGGATTGTGATGCTATCTGTGGTGCCATGAGGGAAGAGGAATTTAGGCAGTTTGTTGAATATGTCAAGGAAGCG
>DASYSB010000006.1:0-38626 GCA_036003785.1 Nitrososphaera sp. | reverse complement strand
AACAGGGCAGCGCAGCCTCTGGTTTATCAGCTGTCCGACAGGGCACGCTGAGCAGCTAAGCTGCTTAGGATAAGTCCTGAAAGCATCTAAGGACGAAGCCTTTCCCGAGAAAAGACAGCCTTCCGCAAGGAGAAGGGCGGCCATAGAAGATGGCGTTGATGGGATGGAGGTGTACGCACCAAGCTTCGGCGAGGTGTTCAGCCTGCCATTCCCAATAGCCCAACGCACTAGAACTTGGATTGTTTGCGCCACCTTAATTGGTGGTTTGCCACTGGTATGGTGGCAGCAAGCGCACCTTTCGTTGCGGCTCCGGAAATACGTAAAGAACAACCGTAAAGATCTCTGTGATCTTGTGCACGATGGTCAGCGTCATTTTTTATTAACGAACCATTAAATCTGGGTTTCCAAACTTCAATTTAGTCTAATGTCTATTTGTATATCTCACAAGGAAGACGCGGACGGTATTTGCTCCGCGACCCTGATCAAAGCAGCATTTGACGTGTCCAAGATAATCCTTGTCGATTATGCCAACCTCATGACCAAGCTGGAAAAAGTTGCGGAATCTGACAGCAAGATCAATCAACTATGCATATGTGATCTGGGATTGTCGAAAAAGAATGAGCTAAGGTTTGTTGAGTTGCTCGACAAGATATCTTCTGCAGGTACGGAAGTGACCTACATCGATCACCACGACATCAGCAGGGAAATAATGCAGGCGCTCAAAAAGGCGCGCGTAACGCTCGTACATACTGTTGAAGAATGTACAAGCATACAGGTCTATTCGAAATACAGAAAAAAGCTGCCCGAGCATGCTGCATTTTTTGCGGCAATGGGCGCGCTCACAGACTACATGGAAACGCGGCCTATTGCGTCCAGCGTCGTTCCCAAATACGACAGGCAGTTTCTGATGCTGGAATCGACCGCGCTGTCTTACATGATTTCCGCTAGCCAGCACGACGACGATTTCTTGTTGAAAATAGTCGATACGCTTGCCAAGATGAAATACCCACACGACATCAAGGGTGGCTTTGACAGTGCAGAAAAATACGCCAAAAAGGTAGCAAACGCGATCGACTCCATACAGGAATCAGTTGTCAAGTTGGAAAACATAGCGCACACACCTAGCACCATCGAGCTTTCATCAAGCATGGTGGTCAACTTTGTGCTCGGCTCTTCTGGCAAGCCTGCTGCGATGGTCTACAAGTTCAAAGATGACATCAAATCGTATGTTGTTTCGATACGCGGTTCTTCGGGTTGCAAAGTGCATCTCGGCCGCCTTACAAATGAAATAGCGTCGGAGCTTGGAGGCAGCGGAGGGGGTCACGACAAGGCTTGTGGCGCAGTAATTCCAAAGGACAGGCTGGAAGAATTCATCAAGGTCCTCGACAGCAGAATAGGCTAACTTTTTTTCAGCAATTTTGGCACAGGCTGCACTCAAACCTCCACTATGAATTCAACTTCTATCGCGCTGTCAAGCGGCAGACTGCTCACCCCCACAGCAGCCCTTGCATGCTTGCCTTTCTCGCCGAAGATCTGCACGAGCAGATCGGACGCTCCATTGACTACCCTGGGCTGGTCTGCAAATGATGGATCACAGTTAACAAACCCCGTGACCTTGACAATGCGCCTAACTTTGTCAAGGCTCCCAATGGCCCAGTTTAGCTGTGCAAGCGCGTTTATTGTGCAGAGGCGTGCCGCCTGCTGACCTGCCTCTATCGACACATCCCTCCCAACTTTCCCCTTGAACTTGACCTGTCCGTCTTCTGTTGGGATCTGACCGGAAACAAATGCAAGGTTGCGCGACACGACTACCGGTACGTACGAACCCGCCGGGGCCGGAGGAGACGGGAGCGTTATGCCAAGTGATGCAAGCTTCTCTTCTATCATGATGCAAGACTAGCCCCGTCAGCAGCTATTTTACTTTGCTGCAAAATGTAGCAGAGGCATCTTGGACATCTGAGGGAATTGCGGGAAAGGAGCTATCGTATGGCAGGGTATTAATTATGCACAATGCGAATCTTTTTAAAAAGCTTTTTTCTATTGTAGGCTACAACATGGCACACCACGAAGCTGCAGAAGGTGGATATGGACCTCACATGAAGACGGTTGCATGGTCCATACTTGTGATGGGAATATCCCTGGCAGTTGTCATCGTCCTCTGGGCATGGTTTGGCTGGATCGGGCCGAAATTTTCAGACGAAGTGTTGAGGAACCAACAAGAGGATCTGAGGGAGCAGTACGGGTTGAAACCGTTACCTCGCATAACTGAACAAGAGGCGGAGATCCCGCCATCGCTGCGGGGCAAGTAATTAGAGCAGATCCTCGTCTATCTTTTCTATTTTGTCCACATATTGCGCGCATTCACACTCCGGTATCAAACACCGGCCGACGCGCAGCAGGGAATTTACTCCGCCCTTGTTGAATTCGTGGGCCTGATGCGGGTGGAAACACTTTAGGCAGTTCATTTCGTAAATGTCGTCATTGTGCGACTAATAATTAAACGTGCGGCCGGAAAACAAAGGATTATAGAGGAATCAGACTTCAGGCAGGTACGTTCATGCGTGACTATGTAAAAAACTACGAGCGCAAAACGAGCAAGTCCAAGCGCTTTTATTCACGCTCAATAAAGGTCTTCCCCGGTGGCATCAGTCACAATATCCGGTATTTCGAGCCCTACCCGTTTTTTGTAAAAGCTGCCAAGGGCAAGCAGCTGCGCGACGTTGACGGCAATGGATACACAGATTACTGGATGGGTCACTGGGCGCTGATCCTAGGACACTCGCCCAAACCCGTTGCAGACGCCCTGACCGCGCAGGTGCGCAATGGCACGCTGTATGGTACAGTCAACGATGTGAGCGTCGACCTTGCCGAGACCGTCCAGAAATTGATGCCCGCGGCAGAGATGATGCGCTTTAGCAGCACCGGCTCTGAAGCCACGATGTATGCTGTGAGGCTTGCGCGTGCCAAGACTGGTAGGCGCGTCATTGCAAAGGCGATAGGCGGCTGGCACGGCTTCAATACCACGCTCATGCAGACTGTGAACTATCCCTTTGAGTCGGAAGAAGGCCCCGGCCTTGTGCAAGACGAAGGGCAATACGTCGAATCGATACCGTTCAACAATCTAGAAGCATCTCTTAAGGTTCTAGAGACAATCAAGGACGACCTTGCGTGTATCATTATTGAGCCAGTTCTTGGAGGGGCGGGATGCATTCCCCCGGCCGACGGTTACCTGCAGGGTCTGCAGGAATTTGCAAAGAAAAACGACAGCCTGTTCATACTCGACGAAATTGTGACTGGCTTTAGGCTGTCGCTACATGGCGCGGCAAGTGTTTACAAACTTGAACCTGACTTATTCACACTTGGCAAGATATGTGGGGGTGGCATGCCCATTGGAATTGTGTGTGGCGACAAAGACATAATGTCGCTTGCGGATCCAGTGTCAAGAAGGGACAAGGAGGCGCGCTGTGCAATAGGAGGAGGCACGTTTTCTGCCAACCCTCTCACGATGACTGCTGGGCTTGCGACTTTGAACTTTTTGAAAAAGAACAAGACTGTTTACAACAAGATTGACAGGCTGGGCGGCATAGCAAGGAAAGGATTAAGCAAGATATTTGCGGAAGCCCGGATCCCGTGCCAGGTGACAGGTTTGAACTCGATCTTTCTTGCGCACTTTGGTAAGGAAGTGGTTCAAGACGCAAGCGATGTTGCAACATCTAACAAAGAACTGCTGACAAGATACCACCTTGCGCTGATAGCGGACCACGGTATATTCTTCTTGCCCGGTAAGATGGGCGCATTCTCATACGCCCATAATGAGGGCGACAGCAAGCATTTGCTGGCCGCCACTGAGAAAATAGTGTTGTCAGGGCTTTTCAAGCAGAATTCTTAGGAGGACGTTCTTAGGCAACCTGACAAACCAAGCTACATCGGAACCTTGAATCACCTCCAATTTGCAGTCAAACACAACAAAATTGGCGCGGAGTTCTGTCTCGCTGGTCTTGAGGATCATGCGGGAAATTCTGTTGATTTTGTCAATGCATGCAGATATGCCAACTGAATGAAGATATTGTGCAAGCGTTTCTTTGTACTCTGCTCCCTTGCCAACGACAACCACAGGTAAGATCCATGAATTGCCGAATTTTTGTAACAATATTTTGTTATCATTCCTTATTATCGCAGCCGCCGCCTTTAGAACAAACTGGCCAGCGGACATCTTTTTGAACTGCGACATTTGTGCGCCCGTCACGCGCACTGCCTTTCTGCCCGACGGGATTTTCGACTTCGAAAGTTTCCTGTAATTGCCTCTCGTGTATATCAATGGAAATTTCTTTTCGTCAAATTTTGCGCTTAGTGCCTCTCCGACAACCATGATATGGTCGCCTATTTTTTCAATTTTTGTCACCTTGCATTCTGCGTTCAGTGAACATCCCTTTATCATCGGAACATCGATGTGTCTTGCGCCGTACGTTGAGAATGTGCGCGGTATTGCAAGCTTTTCTATCTCGATGCCTGAGTACCCGCCTGCGATGTTGACCAGCTCGGCCTGATCTTCTGATGCAAGGTTGACTCCAAATACTCTGGTTTCTTTGATGTTCCAGTACGTCGGCGAGTCGTGAACAAAAATAGCGATGAGCATCGGTTCGTACGCGATGTGCATCGTCCACTCGGCGGCCATAACGTTCTGACCATGCTTGCTCCCCTTTGTAGTGATGAGACCGACCGTGGTCGCAAAGTATCTATGCGCGTTGTCCATATTTTCCGGCATTCTTGATTGTTATCAATATTGTGTGCTAAAACCTTTGTCAGGAATGTCCGCCTATATGGGGTATTAGGAAGGAAAGAAGGCTAGGCAATAGCGACTCTGCACAGGCGTTGATCAGAAGCCCGCTTTCTTCATTTTTGAGCCACAATTCGGACAGGCAGTTTGGCGATGTTTTGTTCCGCAACTGATGTGCAGTAATAGTCAATGCCCTTTGAACTAAACATGCTCCCGGGATGGAAGAACGAGCCTTGTCCGCTGCCAAATCTCTTGAAATACCTTTTTCTTCTATAGAGGCTAAGCGGGAGTATGATTGCCAATACCACCAGCAACGATATCGGAAAGTCCAGCAGAAGAGTCACTGCAAGCGCGATCCCAAAGTATATCCCAATCCAGACAAGCTGATTGGTCAGAAACTGTTTGGTGTTATCATTCAATGCTAGACACAAGTATTACTCGAAACTGACTAATATTGCTATAGGGTCAAGGGTTGTGGAAAACTGTCGTCAGCGTGTACTTGACCTTCAATGCCTTCTGGAATAATGCGGTGTCCGTTCTTGTGGGAATCATGGACTTTCCTGCCTCACGAAACTCGGTCATAAGGCCAGCACGCCAACACTTAAAAAGCGGAAAAAATAATTCGTAGGTTTGTATATGCCTGCCCGGAAAAATACTTCGCGCAAGAAGCGATTGATGAAACGCACTAGACAGAATCGGCCGGTGCCTACATGGGTAGTCATTAGGACGAACAGGAAGGTCAGAACTAACCCCAAACGTAGGCTTTGGCGCAAGTCCGACGTCAATGTAGGTTGATGAAAAATGGCAACAGTTGAAAACCTTACACGCGTTTACACTATTAATCTAGGCAGGGCATGGCTGACTCCGCAGCATAAGAGGACCGACAGGGTCATCAACATGATTAGAGAGTTTGCCACGAAGCATATGAAAAGTGACGAGATTAAGCTTGAGCAGGATTTGAACAGACAGATATGGTCAAGGGGAAAAACCCACCCCCCAAGAAAAGTTCGTGTGAAGATGGTCAAGGATGAGGACGGCGTAGTCACTGTCTCGCTTTACGAAGACCTCCCGGCGGCAAATGAGACGCCTGCTGCTGAAGAAGAAAAGAAGTCAGAAGCTGCCCCGACTGAAACAGCCATGGCTGCTGAAGAACCAAAAAAAGAAGCACCTAAATGATCGAAGTGTGCCCTGTTTGCCACAAATTTCTCCAGACGATTTACGACAAGAAAAAAATGAAAGACTTCAAGTTATCTGAAGGTCAGCCATGCAAGAGCATGTATCACAAGAAGTTGATTGACAGGTAATCACGGAAACTTGCAGGTTTCGCATTTTGCGTACGTTTCGCCGTCAAGGTGATCAAAATGTGTGCCGCAGGATTTACACGTGTGGTGTGTGTCAGCGAAGCCGTCTGGTCCGACAAAACTATGGCTCCTAAGCTCTTGACCCTTACACCGGATGCACCTGCACCCACACGTTACCATGAAACTGGCTGTTTCCGTTTGTCATAATAACCTATTGCACGATCGACTAATCCAAAAATATATGGACTATCTTTCAAAAATCACCATGACAAAATAACTTATTCGATCGCAGGTATCGCTATCTTTATGTCGGGCGCCGAATCAGGCTCGTCCCAGTCCAGGACATCTGGAATGATGTCGCCCAAGGGATCGTACCGGTCAAATCTTGTCTTTTGGGGAGCTGATGCAACTAGGTGAACGCGCACGCCACCTGTGGCGGCCATTGAAGACATCGCAACCTCGGTCGACCCCTCCTCTTGAAATATGCTCTGCACATAGCCTACAATCTTGTTCAGGTCACCGATAGGAATCCTGTCGCCGCCCATTACGTAGACGATCGCACGTTTGACCGTGCTCGCGTCTGGTACAGTGTCGTACAGCATTGCCACAGAGTCTCGCAATGAAGACTCTGAGCTAGGGCTTGCCCTGCTAGTGCATAGTATATTTAGTGCGGGCCTCACGGCGCCGGTCGAAATCGAGGAGATGACCTCGACTATAGCGCCGTTTGTGATGCCAAAACATTCCTCTTGAGAGATCTCCGGATTCTTGTCGAGGAATGCGTCATTGTCCATCACTATGGTAGAGTCGGATAACTCACGCAATCTTCTTAGCGCCGTGCCTGAATTGAAAATGCGGTCCTTCTCAAACTTGAAGGGCATGATTGCAATCGAGATTACCGTGCTGGACTCTTTTGCCATCCTGCACACGAGCGGTGTCATCGCAGTTCCGGAGCGTCCGGCCAGGTTTGAGACGACAATAACGGTCGAATAGCCGCTCATTGCAGCCATCATCTCGTTGCGGTGTGCCTGTACAAAAGATCGGAGTTTCAGGCTTGATGGGTTGACCCATTCACCAGAATCTACGTAAACAGCAGTGCACTTCTCATTATGGATCAAATCCTTCTTTTCGTTGCTTATCAACAGGCACTTGCAGCCAAGAGCGGTGCTTGCTGCGATCGCGATTTTACTTCCGGCGCCGCCGATTCCCACCAGCAACACTGGATTCTTGATCAAAAGATTATCCATGGGTCCCCCGAGCTCCCCGCACACAAATACAGGGCTCGTGTTAAAAAGCTTTGGTGATTAACCAGAATCCACGCGCGGCATAACAAAGTTGAGCTCGCCTAAATTATCCTCGCCTTTAAGCAAAAGTTGGAAAAATCATAAACTTTAACGCGCATTCTGTCACCAATCGAAACTTTGCCGGGATTTGACAAGACAACTGGCTTGTACGCATAGTTCCTGCCCTGCACCACCTTGTCGATTTCATCGATTATTATTTCGCCCTGCCAGTCATGCCAAAGCGAATTACGCTTCTTAGCAATCCTTCTAGCAAGAAAGTGGAGATGCTCCGACCTTTTCTTCGCCACTTGAGAGCTGATTCTGATCCCCTTCCATTTTGCAGCTTCTGTTCCCGGCCTGGCCCCATAGCGCGAAATGTTGACGATATCTGGCTCGGCCCTCTCAATGAGGTCGAGAGTTTCCTCAAAATCATGCTCGGTTTCTGACGGGAAACCGACGATGACATCTGTTGAGATCGTCATCCCTGGCATTTTGCTCCGAAAAGCCTGCACTGATTTCAGAAACGTGCTGGCGGTGTGGCCGCGCCTCATCTTTCTCAATACCCTGTCACTTCCGCTCTCGACTGGAAGGTGGAGGAACCTGAAGAGCTTATCGTTTTCGTAAAACACGCCTACCATCCTCTCAAGCATCCCCGGAATGTACATTGGATTCATCATGCCCAGCCGGATCTTGAAATCACCCTTCACGGAGCAACATGCCTTGAGAAGCTCTACGAGGTCAGTGCCCATGTCCCTGCCATAGCAGCCGTTGTCGGTCGACGTAAGCCAAACCTCTTTGCATCCATCTTCGATGTCGGTTTTGATCTGCCTCGTGATGTCGCCGATGCGGTAGCTCCGGGTCCATCCCTTGGCGATCTTGGTCTGGCAGAATGCGCACTCGCTCATGCAGCCACTCGCTATCTCGACGATACTGACCACGGGGTTGAGCCTGACCTTTGGAATATTGACCTTGTCGACTGAAAAATCTTCGAGCGCGACCAGCTTGCCTCCTGCGAGGGCAGAGCTTACAACGTCGGTGACCCTTTCGATTGAATTCGGTCCGAGCAGGCTTGCGGAAGAATTTAACGATTCAACCGTTGCCCTGTCCGCCTTTGGCAGGCAGCCTGCGACGACCAGTGGCTTGCCAGACTTACTCATCGCCCTGATCCTGCTGACCATTCTATGCTCGGTCGTGTCCTTGACAGAGCACGTTACGATCAGGTTAAGCGCACCTTCGGTTTGCTCATTTGCGATCTCATAGCCGGCGCCGATCAACAGCCCACTTATCATTTCAGAATCGGCCATACTTGCCGAACAGCCGTATGCTTCCATCCATACCTTTGGCTTTGACCTCCTCAGCACGGGTATTGACTCTATTATTGCAGGCTTGAGCGAGCGCGACAGCATTAGAGTGGCAAATAATACTCTTCGACTTAAAAAGCGTGTTGTCGCGGTAGCACTATTTTTCTGACTGCAGGCGGTTTTGGGTCCATATCTCGGTCAGGACTGCGACATACGTTGTTACGAGCTCGCCGCTTTCCATGTTGTCGCGGTTTTTCTCCAAATCATTTCCAAGCGCCATGACGAATGATTTAGGCATCTTCAGATGCTCGTTCATGTATATCAGGAGCGAATAGTACATCAGCTTCATGATGTCGCTGCTTCCAGCATTCTCTTTGATCTTCATGCTCGACATCATGTTTGAAACTACTATGGAGAACTGCGGTGATAACAAAGCCTTGTCTTTGTTATTGCCTAGCCCGATGGCCCCTATGTAAAGCAGGTCTTCTATTGCAGAAGCAGTCTGCTCAAGCCGCTGATGGTCCTCCGACATTGGTACAGCTTGGCTGGCAAGCCTATTTTAGATTGCTTATCACCGAGCGGTAGGAACCCACGAGGTCAGAGTCCACAACGCCCTGCACCACGTACGGCCTGCCGTCGGTGAGCCGGATGTCCATCGCGACTGCACTGTACGGGACATCAAATTGATCTACCTTGTCCTGATCTTCACTCTCGAAGAATTTTGTACATTCGCCGCCATCGCATATAAAGCCGTAAATTCTTTCAATCCGACGGTGGCCAGAGCCTGCAGCCCTCCCGCCCGCTGAACCTCTTGACTCTTCAACCATGAGAATGAAAATTTCGTTCTTTGTCTGGCCATCGAGGTAGACATCGCTTTGGGCGACTACTAGCTTACGCTGCGGCAACCGCAAAATGGTGTCGATTGGGCCTACCATGTCCAGTATTCTAGCTGCATGCAATATTATTTGTAATTATTGATCAGTATTGGATCTGGTGTGAAATATCGACTGCTTGGTGTCTAGTATGCATGACATTTTTTTCTTTGCAATACGGATTCACCTGACGCTTTCAACGGAAAGCAGACCTTGGGCATCGCCTAGCGCAGGTCTTCGACGCTCCACTGCTTTCGCGCCTTGTTACGCCACAGTTTTTTTATCGACCACGGCAGCCCGAAGGCAAGTGGAATGAAGAAAAAGAAAAAGTAGATGCCATAAAATGCAAGGACTGATGTAGCGACTATAGATGCCCCAAAACCCACTATAACGAATAGAGGTAATAGTCTGCTATCACCGCGTTGCATGGCACTAATCTCGTCAAATTGTTTTATAACTATTCGCAATAGATATAATATCTATGAATCGCATCATACGTCATGGTCAAGACCACATCTTCACCTCAGGTTCTTAAAACTGGCAGCAGGGCTCCCGATTTTACCTTGAAGGGCGTGGACGGTGGCATGCATTCGCTGCACGATTATAAGAGCAGAAATACGCTCGTGGTATTCATTTGCAACCACTGCCCTTACGTCAAGGCAAGGATTGGCGACATCGTCGCGCTGCAGAGCAAATTCAAACCGTCTGAGCTCCAGGTCATAGGCGTCAACAGCAACGACCCTAACTACAAGGACGAGGGTTTTGACAACATGGTTATGTTTGCAAAGGATTACAGGCTGAATTTTCCTTACCTGATAGACGACAGCCAGGACATTGCGCGGGCGTATGGCGCGGTATGCACACCGGATCCGTTCCTATTCTTTGATGACAAGTTGACATTCCATGGCCGAATAAACGACGCGCTCGAGCCCGAGGCAAGACCGACGGTCCCAGTAATGGAAAACAACGTGCGCAAGCTGCTAAAGGGAGAAAGGTTGGAGAAGGAATTTGATCCTTCCATAGGTTGCTCTATCAAGTGGAAGAACTAGCCGTATTGGTAGATTATTCCCTTTTCTCCCCTCGGGTGGCGCCACTCGGTTTCCTCGGCACATGTGCCGCACTCGATGCATGCCTCGTGCTGTAGCGTCACATCGCCCCCTTCCACGCTGTAACAGTTGGTGGGGCAGAGCGTTACCATCTTTCTCATAAACTCTGATTTCGAGTTAAGCACCTTGATGTGCGAAGCCCTATCGTCATCGTATTTCAGCCTTGCAACGCGCTGTGCCACCGTCGGCAGAGTGGGCTCGTACGTCGTCTGGACCGGCCGGCCCATCTTTTCTGCAAGCTCTACCGGAACCTGTACGTACGTGTCTTCAGATTCTATGAGCGGCAATAATTTGTCGTAGCCTAGGATATTTGCAAAGCCGACAGCCAGCCCTCTGAACGTGCCACTTGACATCAGCCGGAACACCATGCCGTAGCGCTGCCCGATAATGTCCTTTGGCACGTCCCTTGCCGCGTCGAGGAAGATCTTCAGATAATCCTTATCGATCTCTTTCATGTCGCGACTGTAAGGGCTCTCTTCTATTGATTGGGAATAGTATTCGCCCATGTACTGAGGGCCAAAATTGTTCCTGTCAATTGCTCTCGCGACTGTGTTCGCCGCCCTCACCGCGTCATCGATCCCGACGTTTAGACCTTCGATTCTAGGACCGACAAAGACACCTCTTCCGGCTGCGTCGCCAACAAACAGTATATTTTTGAAGTATGGCTTTTTCATAGCACAGCGTTTGCCATCTGGTACGAGCTTTGCTCCATATTCCAACTCGACATAGTCGGTGACAAATTTGGTGCGATACTTGCTTGTTAGCTCGTTCTGAACAGAGTCGAGCCTCGCCTTGATCTCTTCATCCGATTTGTACTTGCCGCTTTCAACAAGCTTTTTCCTAGCCGCTGGCGAATGCCACGCGTCGCGAAGCTCGTTCCACGTTTTTATCAGCTTGCTTACCGCAAACCGCATTCTCAGCTGCTCCTCTTTTGGAAGGGTCTTGTCGATATCCTCCTTGATTGCAACTTCGTCCTTGACATATTCTGCAACCATTGGATTCTTCAGAAGCGCATTGACAAGCATGTAGGGTTCAGCAGGCCGGGTCATCAGTGAATCGTAATGATAGACAGCGCCTACAGATAGCGTGTCGCGGTTTGTGTATAGAAACCCCCCGCCAATGTGGTTGAGCGTGATATCACCGGCAAACAGATGAGCGGCGCCTTCGTCCGGCCCAATGCCGAAGCGCTGTTCGATTATTTCCTCTGGCATCTTGACTACGACCTTGACTCCCTGGTACAGTTGTTCGGGTGTAAATTTAGTCCGGGCGCCGGTCATCTCAGCCACTTCAGAGTTAACGCCGTCGGCAGCTATTACCGCCTTTGCCTCAAAGGGCTCCAGCTCGTCAGTTTCGATTACTGTCTTCTCACCCTGCCAGCTTAACGATTGGACGTGCACGCCCGACACAATGCCTCCGCCTTGATTCTCGGCGCTTTCGCCCGCGTGACGAGCAAACCATGCATTAAGGCGGTTCAGCAGTACAGAGTACCCGAAGTTCGCCTGATATTCATGGGCGTCAGTAAGATTCATTGTAAAGACCTTGTTCCTTGACGTGGAATGCAGCATGTACTGCGTTATCCTGCGCTCGACTGGCGCGTCCTTAAGGAATTCCGGGCCGTAGACATCCTCGACGTTGTATGCCCTGCCATTCTTTGGCTTCTTTGAATACAATATGCCGCCTGAAATGTTCTTAGTTCCGACTTGCTTACCAGCTTCAAGCAAGATCGCCTGCTTGCCCAGGTTTGACAACTGCTTTAGGGCGGCAAGACCTGCAGACCCTCCGCCTATTATGGCAACATCATAGTTTTCCATCATTTCCTCATCTCTATTGCAGGCTTGCGCTTTCTCATTTCGTCAAGCAATAGCGGTATCACGTCTTCCATCCTTCCCTTGATAAAAATGTCGCACTCATCCTTTATCGGCGAGTTCTCGTCAGTGTTGATCGCCACTACAAAGCCGGCCTCTTTCATGCCTGCGATGTGCTGCATAGCTCCACTGATGCCCACTGCGACGTAGAGCATGGGCGCCACCTTGCGGCCGCTCGTGCCGATTACCCTGTCAGGAATCATGTAGGTCGAGCTTGTTCCCTCGCTCACTGGAAATGGCTTTTTCGATATTGGTAGAGAGACGCCCACCTCAGCTTCAAGCTTTTTGGCAAGCTCGGCCACCAGCTTTATGTTTTCTTCCGGCGAGTCCTTAATCCCCCTGCCAAAGCTTACAACGCCCTTTTTGCTGTCAAAGTCGACCGCGCTCTTTATTATCCTTCTGTTGATTATCCTTACGCGCAGGTCGCGTTCGTCAAATTTTGGTTCATAATCTACTACAATCCCGCGCCTCGCATTATCGCGCTCCATCGGTGCAAACACACCGGGGATTATGCTGCATGCCTGTGGGTGGTAATCGCGCTCGATCGCGGGGTTACGGTTGTCAAGGCACAAAATAGTAGTCCAAAGAAAGCCGGAAAAGTCTGGTCTGTACATTTCAAGTGTCCTCTCGTATTTCACGGCTTGGCCCTTCGTTTTGTGCTCATGTTTTATTATCAAGTCCTCGATAACAAGCTTGTTGATGTCTGATGCAAGGCCAGACTCGAGTTCTGCTAGAACTGTCGACGACAGTTGCCTCCCAACGCTGTCTGCTGAAAAGAACATGTAGCGTGGTTTTACAAATCCTGAAGCATCAGCAAATTTGGCTACTAGCTCTTTGTTCGCGGCTATTTGGGATATCACCTTGGTGTCAATCAGGTTCCTAGTATAGCGCAATTCTGGGCTGTCAGCGTAAATCACCGCGTCGGCGCCGTAAAATACCAGCTCTTCACACACTTTGCGCACATCGTGCCCAAGCACCACTGCGACGACCTTTTCGTCTGCAGAATATTTCTTGTTGTAGCCGTCCATGAGCCGCCTAGCCTCACCCAGCATTTCGAGGCTGACAGGCACAGGCTTGCCATCTTCGTGTTCTATAACGACGTAAAGGTGTTGGTACTTCATTTGATCACCATCCCTTCCAGAACTTCATACATCTTCGCAGCAACCTTTGCAAGCTGCTCTCGGCTGGCACCGTCGACTACTTCGGCTTTCCTGCTCGCCTTTGCTTTTGGAATCCTTTCTACCTTGTAGACGATTGTTGGCGAGCCGGGCAGTCCGACTAATTTTGGATCCACTCCTAACTCCTGCGCATTAAACACTTTCAAGTATTGTTTATAGTCTTGCGCACGTGTCTTTGCTTCCTTCTGGTACTTCTCAAAAGCTAGCCTCTGAGATACTGTATTGAAATATGCCTTGTATGACGGGTCGATTGCAATGAACACAGGGAGCGGCGCTTCCACCTCTTCGACGACATCATAGAATCCCTGTAATGAAATCATGCGCTTTGCCCTAACGGTCCTGTTCTCCACGTCGACATCATAGTGGATAACATTACCGAGGAACGTAAAGCCTAGTTTCCACGCAGTCTGCGGTCCAGTCTGGCCTGTCTCGCCATCAGAGGCCCTGTGGCCAGAAAACACGATGTCCATCTTGCCCTCAATTTTTGAAATGCCGGTCTTGAGCACTTCTGCGGTGGCAAGCGTATCGGCTCCTGCGAAAATTCTGTCGCTGTACAAATGCAGCTCATCGGCATCGCATAGCAGCTGCGCCTGCTGCAGCGCGCTGTCGGCTATTGGCGGGCCCATAGTGGTTACTGCGATACGCGCGCCGTACCTGACCTTGGCGTAAAACGCGGCATTTGATGCCACTGCACTATGTGGCCCAAGGATGCTCTTTGTCTCGGCCCGGTTGAGCGTGCCGTCGGCATTATAGCTGACATTTCCTTCGGAAAAGTCCGGCTCTAATTTGACAATTACTGCGATGTTGAGGCTTGTCATTAGTTTTCCCCCTTTACCTCCATTTATTGCCTTTAAATGGTTTGTGAAAAAAAGTTATACGGCAACCAGCTTTTTCGCTGGGACCATCCTCAGTTGCTCATAAGCTGCTCTCATCCTTCTGTACAATTCTGGCATTTTGGGTGGCAGCATTGGGTACGCAATGTAAAAGTCCTCAGCTTCACGAGTATAGCGCTTTATCTTTTCGTGCCCCGGCATGCGTCTGATAAACAACATGTTGTTGAGCCTGTCTGCAAGCTTGATCGCCTTGATGTCGTATTCAGAATCGCGCAGCAAGTCGCAGTATTCATGGAAGCGTGCAAGCTGGCGCTCGACATCTGTGATACCTGGGTAGTTTTGGAGCGACTTGATCTTTAACTCAGTTGCAATGTCACGGATCCTGCTGCCAAACCTGTATGCAATGTACGCTTCAAAGCCGTACGACTTAGATTCGTACAGATTTAGTATCCTATCGTCGTCTTCCATCACGTCGTGCAGCATCGCGGCCACAATTTCGACGCCTGTAATGTTGCGGTTGACAGAGCGGTAATGCCTAACTACGTCCATTGTAACCGGCCAAGTGTGTGTTTCAAGGAATGGAGAAGTGCCGTCTTCGCGCATCAAGCCAGAATGGACTTCTTCTGCAACTTCGATTGCGCCCTCGATGTAATCATCGACCCTCACTTTGGCTTCATTCTGGAGAAAAGCCAGAAATTCATGCTTGCTTACCCGAGCAATATCGAGATTGTCCATGTCACTATAGCACAAGGGTTGAACAAAAGATTTGCTGCTACTAGGCAGAGGCGACTTCATGATATTTTTCTGGCATCTGCTTGAGTTTTGCCTTCCTGCTACGGTGGCGTCTGCGCGTCTGACGAATCTGTGCGAGCATAACTATGCCTGCAATAGTCAACAACAAATGAAATATTGCCCATGCCATGTTGCCAGTTGCGAAATTGTACGCTGCAATTGCGACATTGATCCCCCCAAATATGGATGTGGCAAGCACGATGCTCCTGCCTATTGCCAAGACAATTTCCACAATGTGGATTACTCTGTCAATGTCTGCAGTCCTCGCCACATTATTATTCGTGCAATAGCATTTTTAATAGTTGCATCTATCTAATGCCTGTCTGCCATGTTTTGACTGTGTACATCGGCTATTAGTTTAGGTGCAAGAACTAAGCGAAGGAATTTATCACATGGGAGCATGCTGACAGCCCCAAAAAAGGTTCAAGGTTTCCTACGGAAAACGGACTCAAGGATTTCAATTGGCTTGCTTACGGTAAGCAGGCTTTATCTATTCGTCAAGCATCGGTAACTATACCTCATGCTTTCCAAGAAGGTAGCGAGGCAATCTACTTTGACAATTAGTTAGAAAAATCGGTTGCAAAAATAGAACATCTGGTAAGAATGCTTTATTATGCAAAAAGGTGTAGTTGTTTTATGTCAGACGTAGTTGTAAGCTGTGCAGGCGATACTGATCTCGCAAAAAGACTCTGCGACTATCTGGTATCTGCGTATCCGTCCGCAACTGACACAGGGATGATTTCACTAAATGAAGACGAAATTACGATACAGAGCAAGGAACTTGGCATCAAGAATGATGTAGTACGAAAATCTTTATCCGAATTTCAGGCTTCAAATGCGGACCTCGTTGGATATTCTATAACGGAGTTTGAGCACGTTTTTACAATCGGAATCCGCCATAGTCTTGAAGAGGTCATCCTATCATGTGATATGTGTGGATACCTTGCGCGGTATGAAGAGCAAATGATTCAGCACAAAAAGATACACTGGCCAATACCAACATACTGATTGCTATTCTGTTTATCAGAAAATGACAATGTGGCTCCATAGGATGAGTTCGCGAAGCTTAAATCAGATTTGCTCAAGAGACTCTTACTTCGCTATTCTAAAAGTGTTTTTCAATAACTGTTTACATCACCAGAGATTTCACCAAAATAGAATACTAATTAAATATCCAACTCTATTATAGGTACAATGCAGAGCCATAATAAAGAACGAAATAAAGAGATGATATGCTCCTTTATCGAGATCTTTAACAAACATGATGTTGCTGCATTGGAGAGATTTTATTCGGCAAATTATTTTGAACATGATCCAGATGTCCCTCAGAGACAAGATGGTTTCAAAACTACATTGAAGGATTTTCAATGCTTTTCCAGATGCTCATGCTAATATTGAGCAGATAATAGCAGAAGGTGACAGAATAATGGTTATTCTCTAAATATCCGGTACTCATAAGGCAGCGTTGAAATGCATACCTGCCACTGGCAAAACGGTCGCAATCAAAAGTGCCAATTTGCTTAGAATAGAAAATGGACAAATTACAGAGCATTGGGATGTAATAGATAACCTAGGGATGATGACAATAGAAGCTGTAAGTGTAAATCAGCCGCGTTAACTAGATTGCACCAATCCTTTTTCAACAGTCGAAAATAATAACTCCTAGATTAAACAACGGACAACATTATCATGAGTCCAGAAAGCTAACAGAACTTTACAATTGGTTTATGATTTGCATAGGAATAGACATTTTTCTCCCCACGACTTCGACGATCTCTGACCACATCGCGTCTTTGACGCCAGCCATGCCTTTGAGCAATTCCATCATTCTCAATATCTCGGAATTGTCCTTCAGAACAGTTTCAACTCTAAGGTCTATTGTGTTCTGACCGATGGCTTTGCCAACGTAAACAACCTCTGGACGCCTTAGAAGTGTCTTCGCGACAGCCACAGTCTTGCCACTATCGGTTGCGATAAGAAAATCAACCTTGTGCCAGCCAAAAGCATGTAGGTTAAGGGAATATGAAGATGTCAAAAATTCCTTCTCCAGGCGCTTGCGCCTCCGTTGAACTGTATTTGCGGGAATGCCAAGTTTCTTTCCCAATTGCTTTGACGAAATCTTGCCGCTGGGAGTAAGGAGAACCTTCAAAAGTTTTCTATCTATAGGTGATAAATATGCGCTCTTGCTCATAACTATTGAACCCAGTAAAAACATAAAAGAAAAGCGTCCAAGACGTGTCATTTCTGTGGTTTTATTGCTTTGCGCTACACTTGGAACATGAGATAGAAACCAAACATTAGAGAAAAATGGGTTCCTTTGGGTTTCTTCAAATTGGCATGGATATTGCGAATACAGGCAGATTATCAAAGACTAACATTTCGTACTCATCATATACTTAGTTTCATTCAGGCTACTATTGCCATAAGTAGACCAAAGGCGAAATTGCTCAAGATTAAAGCGAGCTGACTCCAATCAGTTTTTCCACTGCCAATGAAAATGTTAATGTGAATGCCCCCTTCATTTTTTGGAGGCAGGCTGACGGCCATTGATCTCCATTCGAAGGAAAGTACGCGAAATTGAAACATTAACCATATATGCGCGTTTTGGAAACTAAACGTCTACTTGCTTACAAGTTCTAGGAGCTTTTCTCTGGCAAAAGATGCCTTCCCTCCTAGTGGAGACCAGCCTGAAGCAATCGAGCAGTTAGTGAGGGGCGTCAGGAAGCGAGGGTGCCAGACGCTGCTCGGCGTGACTGGAAGCGGCAAGACCTACACAATTGCAAACGTCATCGCTAGGACTAACAAGAATACTCTTGTCATTTCACACAACAAGACCTTGGCAGCTCAGTTGTATGCCGAGTTCAAAGAATTCTTTCCAGAAAACAATGTCGGCTACTTTGTAAGTTTCTACGACTATTACCAACCTGAAAGCTACATCCCCCAGACAGACACCTACATCGAAAAGGATACAGAAGTAAATGAAAAGATAGAAAAAATGAGGCTTGAAGCCACTGCAATGCTCATGTCCAGCGAACCTACGATAATCATTTCGACTGTGTCTTGCATCTACTCGCTTGGCTCTCCTAACGAATGGGAAGAGAGCGCAATCTCGATAACAAAGGGGCTGGTTATCGACCGAAAGGCGCTCATCCGCAACTTTATTGAAGCACGCTATGAGCGAAATGACATGTCGCTCGTTCCAGGCAATTTCAGGGTAAAGGGCGACACCATTGACGTCATTCCAGGCTATTCCGATGACATTATCCGCATTTCCATATTTGGGGATGAAATTGAATGCATAACAATACACGACCACGTCACGATGAAGAAAATACGCGATGTCAATGCGGTCAAGATATTCCCCGCAAAGCACTACATTACTGACGACGACTCGCGCAACAAAGCACTTGAATCGATAAAGCGTGAGCTTGCAAACTGGCTCCCAAGCTTGCCTTCAGAGTTGGAGAGACAGCGGCTTGCACAGCGCACGAAATATGACCTCGAGATGATAGAAGAGCTCGGCTACTGCTCCGGGATTGAAAACTACTCCCGCCACCTCGACGGAAGAGCGCCAGGCCAGCCGCCTTTTTGCTTGCTAGACTTTTTTGGCGATGATTTCCTGTTGGTTATTGACGAGTCACATGTTACTTTGCCGCAGCTGCATGGCATGTACAAGGGGGATCATACCCGCAAAAAGATGCTAATTGATTACGGGTTCCGTCTTCCAAGCGCCTACGATAACCGGCCGCTCAAGTTTGAGGAATTCGAGAAATACCTTAGGAACGTGGTTTTCGTGTCGGCTACGCCGGGGCCGTATGAGCTAAGGTCAAGCTGGCAGGTCGCCGAGCAACTAGTCAGACCCACCGGCCTTGTTGACCCCAGCGTCGAGATCCGGCCTACGAAGAACCAGATGGAAGACTTGATAATGGAAATCAAGCTAAGGGCCAAAAACAATCAGCGCACACTTGTGACTACATTGACAAAGAGAATGGCGGAGGACCTAGCAGAGTTTCTGGCCAGAAATGAAGTGCGGGTACGCTACATGCATTCTGAGATTGAAGGGCTCGAGCGTACAGAGCTTATCAGACAGCTGCGCCTCGGAGAGTTTGACGCGCTTGTCGGGATCAATTTGCTAAGAGAGGGTCTCGACATACCTGAAGTGTCGCTTGTAGCGATTCTCGACGCGGACAAGGAAGGTTTTTTGCGCAACGCCACCAGCCTTATCCAAACTTTTGGCCGGGCTGCTCGCAACCTCGATGGCGCGGTCATAATGTATTCTGACCACTCTACACAGTCGATGAAGCAGGCAATAGAAGAAACAGAGCGCAGGCGCAAGAAGCAGCTTGAATACAACAAGAAGCATAGGATAACTCCAAAGACAATTGTCAAGCCGATACCTGAAGGCGCTAAAGAGATTGGCGACATTGAAGTGGAGACAAAGTCTATGACAAGACAGGACTTGATCAAGCTTTCCGTTGAAACTGAAGCCACGATGAAAAGGTTTGCTGAAGAGCTAGAATTTGAAAAGGCGATAATGTTCAGGGAGAAATTGAGTAAGATAAGAAAGGTGCTTGGTGAACCAGCTATGGCGGAGGTGTCGTGATGCACGACAAGATAATAATCCGGGGCGCTCGGCAGCACAACCTCAAGAACATCAATGTCGAGATCCCAAAGAACAAGCTCGTTGTAATTACTGGATTATCGGGTTCTGGCAAGTCCACCCTCGCCTTTGACACGATTTATGCTGAAGGTCAGCGCAGGTATGTTGAATCGCTATCAGCGTATGCAAGGCAATTTCTGGAGCTTATGGACAAGCCCGACGTAGATTCGATAGACGGCCTGTCGCCGGCAATATCGATACAGCAAAAGACGACTAGCAAGAATCCGCGGTCGACTGTTGGAACCGTAACGGAGATTTATGACTATTTGCGTCTGCTGTTTGCAAGGATCGGCATTCCTCACTGCCCCAGGTGTGGCAGGAAGATTGCAAGCCAGTCAGCCGACTCGATTACCGAATCGGTGATGAAGGCTGCCGAAGGTAGAAATGTCATGATCCTGGGTCCTGTCATCCAAGCGAAAAAAGGGACTTATGAGAAACTATTCGACCAGCTAAAGCAGGACGGATTTTCCCGGATCAGGCTTGACGGCGACATAACTAGGCTTGATGAAGGCGATGAAAAGCTGCAATACCCAAGACTCGACAAGCAGAAAAAACACACAATCGAAGTCATTGTTGACAGGCTCAAGCCGGCAGCAGAGGAGAAGAGCAGGCTCTTTGACTCAATACAATCTGCGTTGAAGGTAGGCAATGGCGTTGTTGTTGTTTCGACAGATGGCAAAGATGCAATGTATTCGCAGCGAAACGCCTGTCCACATTGCGGCATATCGCTTGGCGACCTCGAGCCTCGAACTTTCTCGTTCAACTCGCCCTTTGGCGCGTGCAAAGATTGCAACGGCCTTGGGATCAAGATAGAATTCGACCCCGATTTGATAATTCCGGACAAGGCAAAGAGCATCCTTGACGGCGCCATAAGGCCGTGGACAGGCCACTTTGCAACATTCAGGTCTTCAATGTTGCGCGATGTAGGCAGGAAGTTCGGCTTTGACCTTACAACTCCAATATCAAAGATGAAGCCAGATCAGTTGAAGGTAATACTATACGGCACGGATGAGAACATTCATTACAAGTACGAGTCTCGCTACTCTGAAAGCCGCTGGGAGTACCGCGGGGCTTTTGAAGGCGTAGTTCCAAACCTTGAGCGCACATACCGTGAGACCGAGTCGGAGTCTAAGCGCGAAGATCTGATGCAATTCATGCGGGAACGGGCCTGCGAACGGTGCAAGGGGAGACGCCTGCGCGACGAAGCTCTCGCAGTCAGCATACAAAACGAGTCGATAATGGAAGTGTGCGACCTGTCAATTGACGAGTGCTACAAGTTCTTCCAGATGCTGGGGCTGTCAGATACTGAACGCTATATCGCAAGGACGATACTGAAGGAAATCATTTCAAGGCTGGAATTCCTGCGAAATGTGGGGCTAAATTACCTTACGCTAAACCGGATGACTGCCACTCTTTCCGGCGGCGAGTCACAGAGGATCAGGCTTGCCACACAAATCGGGTCGAACCTGACAGGAGTGCTCTATGTTCTTGACGAGCCCACGATCGGTCTCCACCAGCGCGACAACGCGCGATTGATTGACACACTGAAAAAGCTTCGCGATCTTGACAACACGCTTATCGTTGTCGAACATGATGAGGAGGTAATCCGTAGCTCTGACTGGATAATAGATATCGGCCCAGGCGCTGGCATACACGGTGGCGCAATCGTCGCGAGGGGCCAACTAGAAGAAATCATGAAGAACCCAGATTCGATCACTGGAGCTTTCCTTCGAGGCGACAGGCTGGTTGTCCACCAGCGCGAGCGGCGCAAATCGAACATGTGGCTGACCGTGCATCGTGCGCGCGAAAACAACCTGAAATCAATTGACGTCCGCTTTCCCCTTGGCTGCATTACCGTAGTGACCGGTGTTTCCGGTTCTGGCAAGTCTACCCTTGTAAACGACATACTCTTCAGGGCGCTGGCTAAACACTTTTACGATTCAAAGGACAGGCCTGGCAAGCACGACAAAATATCAGGGCTAGAAGACGTCGATAAGGTGATAGGGATCGACCAGTCGCCGATCGGCAGAACCCCGAGGTCGAACGCCGCCACCTATGTCAACGCCTTCACCCCAATACGTGAGCTGTTTGCTAGGACTTCACGGGCTCGAGAAATGGGATACAAGGCAGGCAGATTCTCGTTCAACGTCTCGGAAGGAAGGTGCGAAGTTTGCGAAGGCGGGGGCGTCAAGAAGATAGAGATGCAATTCCTTCCAGACGTCTATGTCACTTGCGACGAGTGCAAGGGCAGGCGCTACAACTCTGAAACACTACTGATCAAGTACAAGGGCAAGACCATTTCAGATGTGCTCGACATGACTGTTGAAGAAGCGTTAGGGTTCTTTTCCAACATTCCTGTCATTATGAAAAAGCTGCAGACGCTAAACGACGTTGGGCTTGGATACTTGAGGCTCGGCCAGCCCGCAACAACTCTCTCCGGAGGCGAGGCCCAGAGGATCAAGCTTGCCGCTGAGCTATCGCGGCGCGACACCGGCAAGACCGTCTATATCTTGGACGAGCCGACCACAGGGCTTCACTTTGCAGATGTGAGCAAATTGTTGAACGTACTCAAAAGGCTGGTAGATCTCGGCAACACAATAATCATCATAGAGCACAACCTTGATGTCATTGCCTCGGCAGACTGGATAGTCGACCTCGGGCCGGAAGGCGGGGAAGCAGGTGGGCACATCGTTTCCGCCGGCACGCCAGAGCAGATAAGCGAGAATCAAAACAGCCATACCGGCAAGTACCTAAAACCAAAGCTGGCGGTGGATCAGAAGGTATTCCAGAGGGCAAAGCAGACATGGCAACAATCCTGAAAGAAAAGCGTATCCCCGACGAGCCAGGCGTTTACCTGATGAAAGATAACGAGGGCAAGATAATTTACATTGGAAAAGCAAAGAACTTGCGCAAGCGCGTTACTTCTTATTTCACCAAGCATGGCCCGGAGGTGGGATGGAAGACTGGCAGGCTAGTTAGTAGGATATCAGACATTGAATTTGTTGTCACAGATAACGAAATAGAGGCATTTTTGCTCGAATCAAACCTGATCAAGCGCTACCGCCCTGTCTTCAACATCGAGCTGAAGGACCAGCAGCGGTATACTTATCTCAAGATAACTGACGAACCGTTTCCACGGCTGCTTGTAGCACGGCGCAACAGAAACGGCGAGTTCCTTGGTCCAACGGGCAGGGTCTACGGACCGTTTGTCCGCGGTAGTTCCAAATTCTTGACGGTCGGGCTTTTGCGGAAACTGTTCAAGATAAGGATTTGCAACAGGCTACCCAAGACCCCCTGTCTCCAATACTTTATCAAGAATTGCGACGCGCCCTGCATTGCAAACGTGACGCGCACGGACTATATAATGAACGTTATTGCGCTGCGGGACATTCTTGAAGGCAACAGCAGCATTGAAAAGTTTGCAAGTGAAATGCAGTCTGAAATGAAGCGTGTGTCAGATCTCGGCGACTATGAAAGGGCCAAGGAGATCCGCGATACTCTGTATAGACTTAACAATTTGCGCGTCAAACAAAAGATGGAAAAAGTGGTGAAGCAGAACCCTGACGAAGAATACATCGGCATAATGAAAGACCACAAAAAAGGCATTGCGCATGTAATGGCTCTTCGCCGGACGCGCGGTGTCATCAGCGACCGGAAAAAATTTGAATTTGATCTCATTGGCGATAACTCGCTTTCATCCTTTCTAGTCCAGTATTATTCTTCTGTGCCGCCGGTCCCGAGACTTGTGTACGTCAACGAAGACCTAGACGACAGGCAGCTGGTAGAGACGTCGCTTGAAAAGATCGCGGGGCATAGGGTGAGCATTTCTAATGTCGAGCGGACGCTTGGAAAGGAAAAGCGCCAACTCATGGATCTGATTTCTCGAAACTTGTCAATGTATATTGAGAGAGGTTATGACTCGGCAGTTGTAGAGCTGAAAAATATATTGAATCTGCCTTCCATGCCCGAAGTCATTGACTGCTTTGATGTTTCAAATTTGGGAACTTCAATTGCAGTTGGGTCGTGCATCAGGTTTGCCAACAACAAGTCAACAAAGGAAGCATATAGGAAATTCCGGATCAAGACAGTCGCTGGACAGAATGATTTTGCGATGATGGGTGAGCTGGTGCGGCGTAGATATTCGTCTGATGAAAAGTTACCTGACCTAATAGTGATCGATGGTGGACGCGGCCAGCTGGCCGCGGCCGTCGCTTCTCTTCGTAACCTTGGAATCCATGATGTGCCTTGCATAAGTCTCGCGAAGGAAAATGAAGAGATCTACACGTCTATCTCATCGGAACCGCTTGCGCTACCAAGGAGCAGCGGCAGCCTCAAAATGCTCCAGCACGCAAGGGATGAAGCACACAGATTTAGCCTCGCGTACAACATCAACTTGCGCAAGCTGCACTAGCTACTCTACCTTGACGCTTTCGTGACGCTTGCCCTTCTTTATTTCCTGCTCTGTTAGCTCGATGTATTTTGCCAGTGCGGTATCGGCAGATTGGACGGCTATTTGTGCAACCCTTGCGACCGATACCGTAGTCATCAAAGCCATTTCAAGTGCAGCGGTTCCAATGACAAATGGGGCTGTCAGCATTCCTGCAGTATTAAAGTAAGTATTTTTTTCGCTCATGAACTGATATTGTCTTGCATAGTCTTAAACTTTGATTCTAGAACCCGCTCGTCGTACCTGCCATTTTTGACAAGCCGTGACATTTCTATTGCGCCGCTGATCATACGACTTATGTCACGCTTGAAGACTGACGATGAGGTGCTTTCAGGGATGTTATTTTCAGTGTCCTCAGCATACCAGCCACGGCTCCATCCAACAAATGGGAATTTGCCAAACACAAATCCTAGCTGGGACCAAAATGAGAACAGCTCGCCGGCTACGTGCTGAACGTTGTCTTGCCCGCCCGTTATGATGAACGCTCCGACTTTGTCGCGTATCAAATAATTATCATGAGTAATTATCTGGTTCTGCACGCAGTTCATGCGCTGCACCATCTGATAGTACAGCGAGCTCGCGTTTCCCCACCTGATCGGAGTCGCAACTATGACGACATCTGCCCAAACTATTACCCTGTCATAGATTTCGATCATTTGGTCTTTCTCGTCCATCTCCGATATCGAACACGGAAATATGCAGGCCTTTGCATTTTTGGAGTAGTAGCCTTCGCAGTGGTGAAAGTTTAGCTGGCGTAGCTTGAGCAGAATAGTATCGGCCTTGTGACTGCTTTTGGCGAAGTCTAGCGCAAATTCAAGGGCCGCTTCAGAAGTGCTTGTCCTCGGCGCGACATTGTCGTTCATGTTGGTTGCAGATATGCCAAGCACTCGAACTCTTGTGTCCGCCGGCGAGTCCTGCAAGCTGTTTGCATTCGTAATTTTCTGCCTGACAGCTGTTTCAAGTTCTTGGTGAGCCCTATGTGGCTTGGATGTCTTTTTTCCCAAGTTCTCAGGAAGGGGGCTCACGTATACTCGGCCTTCAGTGACGCGCACGGGGTACGAGTTGACGCTATCACCATCTTCGTGGGGCGATTTGCCATTTTTGACTGAATACTTCCAGCCGTGCCAAGGGCACGTAACGGTATCTCCCTCAAGGGTGCCTTTGCTCAGTGGGCCGCCCTTGTGAATGCAGACGTTTGATATCGCATAGAATGAGCCATCTAGGTTGAAAAGCGCGATTTCAATCTTGCTTCCGCTCTTGCTTGTTATTGAAAAGGCCCTCGATTCTGCTCTAGGGACCTCGTCAGTGGTGCAGACGTATTGAAAATTATTCTCCGGCATTTCCCATCACATTCTCCTGCTGGCGGGGAAGCTATTAGCAGCCAGTTCCGTGTTTGGCCTTTCCTCCCCGCCGCAATAGCGACCTTCGGTGAACGGAACAGAAACCCGGGCCGCCGTTTTGCAGGGGATTATGAGATTATGGACTTGCCTGGTAAAAGCAATTTTAGAACAAAGTTCTAGCCCGCAAAATTGAAAAGCATGCGATTCCATTATCAGCATATGGCAGAGGCCCACGGGGATGGTTATTCCATTCACTTTGCCCATTACGCTGGCAAGCTTGAACAGTACCTAAGGAAAAATGGTATTTCGTGCCATGATGCCGATCTCATTATCGAGGAAAGCTCGGTTCTATATTTCGAAAAGCTGCATTCATCTGAAAACAAAATTTCCAAGCTGCTTAGGAAGCACGACCCTGCGCAGTTGTTTGCCGAGTCGGCGACAAAGGCCATCGAAAAACACCGGCCTGAAGCAAAGGATTCGTTTGGGTCATACGGCGAGATCACAAAGTGCATCAGGTGACTTGCGCAAAATAATAATAAATGATCTCTCGTTAGGGAATGTAATTGATAATTGGGGTTCCAAGGGAGATAAAGGATCACGAGTATAGGGTGGCTTTGACTCCTCGCTCTGTTTCATCGCTTGTAAGGTCCGGCGGCAAAGTCGTTGTTGAGACACAGGCGGGCGCAAAGAGCGGCTTTTCTGATGACGAATACAGCTCAGCTGGCGCAACAATCGCCAGCTCGCAGACAGAGCTGTATCACAAAGCAGACTTGATTGTTAAGGTCAAGGAGATACAAGTCGGCAAGGGCGAGCACGCCCAAATAAGACCCCATCATACGGTCTTTGGCTTTAACCACTTTGAGTCTAGCAGAGAGCTGACCGACGCGGCTGTCAAGTCGCGGGCTACGTTTATATCATTTGAGAAGGTGGTCGACGAAAAAGGTCAGACGCCGCTTCTGATGCCGATGAGCAGGATTGCCGGGGCTGTGTCCGGCATCTGGGCGGGCTTTTTTTACAATTACGCCTTCAAGCGCGATAAGTCGATAAGGTTGAAGATAGGCGCAGACCGGGTCAAGGCCAAGTTTGTTGAAGGGTTTGAGCACATCGTAAACGTCAACATTGACAACGAACTAAAGCGCATGTTGTCGCTGCAGGACAAGTTGGCAGTGATATTTGGCGGCGGTAGCGTAGGTGGAATGGCAGCTAGGGTTTGCTCGGCGCTTGGAGCCAAGATAACAATAATTGAAAAGCGAGAGGAGCGCAGAAAGTCCCTCCAGGAGCTCGACCTACCAAGGTGCTCTATTGTTGCAGCCGCTGACCGTGATATGCTGCGGGGAGCGTACGTAATCATTGGCTCGACATATGACAAGGAAAAGTCAGATAGGGTCATTGATGAAAAACTGCTAAAGGAAGTGTCAGAAGTGAGGAAAAAAATAATCATTGATGTCGCAGTCGACCAGGGGGGAAACTTCCCCTACGTTAATCCGTCGGGCGAGTATTCGCCATCAAGCACAGGCACGATATTGAATCCGGCGCAAACGGATTATTTCGGTAACATCTTTATCCGTGTCCCGAACATCCCGTCAATCGTCCCAAGGTACGCATCAACTTCTTTGTCGGCGATAATAGCTGAATATGTCAAGGATGTTGCAAACAATGCTTCGCGACCCGAACTTGCACGGGCCGTAAGCATTCGGGATGGCAAAGTACTCGACGAAGCGATAATCAAGGCACACAATCTGAAGTAGCTGTGTAATAGAATAAGCTTACAATCTCGATATAAGCGTGGCACTTCACTTCTGTTTTGGTTATGCTCTGCATGAATTGCAAGACAAAGATCGAAATTGCTTATAATGAGCTCTGCTTTGACTGCTACAAAACTCAAAAGATGGAAAAAGAAAGATCAAGCGCCAAGATGAGGCACACAATTGCGTGAACTGAAAAAGTGGGGCCGAAGGGATCTGTTCTGACGCGGCATTAACCGCAATCAATTGAACCCTTGACCCACGGGTTTCTTCTAACCTGGCCCTTGTGTTAGATCTGGAGCCCGTTGCGATGCCTGGCTTCGCTACGACCCCACCAAGTTGGCATCGTGCTATGGATAGCATGGACATGTCCGTATAAGTCTTGCTGGGTTGTATCAAAACAGTTGCTCAAGTGAAGTAGAATTCATCGGGTTCCTTCCGGCTTTTCTGCCGACGAGCTGGTCACCGTCGAGGTACCAGTGCTGCAAATCCGGGAATAGCGGCAGATGCAATTCTTCTTCGGTAGCTTTGTCTAGAAAGCCTGCTATCATTGTGTCGTTGTATGTCCTCACCATCTTGTGCGCTGCTGTCGGAACGATGACGTTAAAGTCTCCAAGAGTATTGTTAGCCATCAGCTCTGAAATAGCACCAAGCGTCTGGCTCGCGTTTGCGTTATCAAGTAGAACTTTCCGTTCAGTGCCCAGCCACTTTTCGTCAAAATGAAGCGTTAATAGTGTAACGGCCGCCCGCTGCAGGGCCGCGTCAAAGTTCCTCTCGGTAGACTCGACCCCGACTATGAACCCGTTCCAGAAGCCGACGTCTCCGGCCGTGTAATTGCGCGTAAATATCATCGCCCTGCCTGCAATCTTTTTGCCTTCAATATCAAAACCATATTCCACGTTATGGGCCGGCATAAGCTCCGTGGAATTGCTTCCGTATACTAGGGCGTACACCTGCCGCTCTGACTCTACGGTGTAAGAGTTGAGGTTCTTCCTTAACAAGGGTAGGACCTCGCTTGCGAAATACATCTCTGGAGTTTTTGCGTCAGAAATGGCCATCGGGGCGTTTCCAAGGGACACTTCCCTCATTTTCTCCGCCGATATCGAGCCGGAGCAAAGCTCCGCAGAATTGCAGAGCGCATCGCTTGGAAGAAGGTGTAGCGGCATGAATGGCTGGAAGATGTAGACAAGGCTGTTTTCGCTTCCCCTTGCGAAAAAGACAAAACCCGTCATTGACTTGTAGGGCCGGATTATCTGCAAATCCGCGTTCCAGCCTTCTGGGATAAACGCTGTCGCAGCATTTTCCTTCGGGTCTACCCATTTAGCAAACCAGCTATACTTGGCGGCTTCAGTTGCTATCCTGCCTATGTATTTTGTGCCGTTCAGAGTTAGCTCGTAGCTATAGTCTCCTTGGGTCGAGTTAGTCTGGACCAGAAACCTGGATGGTCTGTCAATGTTTTCAAGCAACTTGAAAGTAACCTTATTGCCTTCAGCCGTTGCGTTCCACCAATCAGAGGAAATCGCCTTTTTGACAGGTGCCGAAGAGGTGAGAGTTAGCTCTGCGTCGGCGGTGTATTTCGTCCAGTTCGCCGGTAATGACATCACCGTTCGCTCACCTACCTGAACGCTGGCGAATTCTGGCCTGGGCTCTTGCGCGTAGACCGGACTGCATAACAGCAAGAAAAGCGCACAAGCTAGCCAGCTGTAATTGACCAAAATAGTCAGCGATCTAGCTTGCACAGCGATCACATTTAACAATTAACTTCGATGAATCTTCGCGATCAGTGTTCTACGAGCTCATTTCGAAATTCATAAAAAATTTCATGGACTATGAGTAACAGTTGACAGGAGAGACTCAGCTGCGCGCCAGAAGGACAAGAATAAAGATCCTAAGAGCCATAGCTGACAGAAATGGTGTCGCTGGTTTTTCCGACATCAAGGTCTCAACGGGTCTTTCCACTGGCTCGATCTACTACCACCTTGAACGCATGGGAGGCTATGTTATAAAAGACTTAAAACAATACACGATAACCGAAGAAGGTTTGCAGTTTTTGCGAGAGGCCGATCCAAAGTACTCTGGCTTGATCCCTGCCAAAAAAGAAGAACAGGTGCAGCCAGAAGGACTCGACAGGTCTGAAGAAACTGTTAGGCAAGCGCGATATGATGGAGCGCGCCAGTACGCACTTGCAAGCGTCTTAGTGGCGGTACTTGCGATCGCCGCTGCTGGCCTGCTTGCTGGCTGGCAGATTCTTGCGGTCTTTGCTAGTATAAACGGCGGCATTGCCGCGTCCATGGCCATCGGGGCTTCGTTTTTGGTTCTTTTGACACTTGGGAGGCGCACGTACCCAATCATTGGCTATAGGGGCGCAATTGTCTCTGTGCTTGCTCTAGGCGTTGTGCTTGGAAGCGCGCTAGTGTTTTCCGGTCTCCAATTCACCGGGGCTGCGCCGGCCCAGTCCTACGACAATTCAATGGATGCGCTACTGTCTTCATATTCCATGCACTGGCAGATCAGGTAAGTGCAAAACCTGCCTGCTTTCGAGAAAAAGCCCTTTGACGTTTTTGCTCGGGTCTTGTGCAACCGACCTTGTTGCAATAGACGACTGCGGACTAGGCTTCGACTCTTCTGAAAGCAGTTCCTGACTTTTCTCTATCGACTTTGCCAGCAGCTGAGAATTGTCTACCTTTACAAGCTGTATTATCTCAAGGCATCTTTTTCTTACTGTCACGGTGCTGACGTCTGCCGCTATTGCGATTCTGAGCTGTGTGGTGTATTCGCCGGTCTCTATTGTTGCAAGGTAAAGCGAAGCGGCGGCGAGGGAAACCGGATTCTTGCCGGAAAGGAGGGCATTATCTCCCACAAGCGCCAGTATCTCGAGTGCCTTTCTCACTGTCTTTTCAGAGAGCCGCGCTTTATTCGCAATCCTTGATATGCTATCTGAGGGCACGGGTAATGGCACGTGAATCTTCATTTCGCGCAGCAGGAACTTGTAATAGTAGGCGATGTTCTTCCTGTCAGTGTTTCCGATTACCTCCTGTATTTCGTGTATGGAGCGGGGAGTTCCAGTATCTTTGCAGGCGATATATATCGTCGCGGCAACAATACCTGTTATCGACCTTCCCTTGATAAGTCCCTTTTCAAGAGCCTTACGGTAAATGTAAGCCGCACGTTCTGCAACCGTCGTGCCAATGGCGAGGATCTCGGTTATCCTGCGGATCTCGCGCATTGCCTTGTTGAGGTTCTTTGTCTTGGAGTTGTTTGATACAGTTATTTTGTTGAGTCTTCTGAGCCTTTCTATCTCAGAGTACCCGTGGATCTGCTTACCGTTTGCATCTATGTTCTTGTTATCGATGAAGCTTGAAAGTCCCATGTCGTACATCATCAGTGACGCCGGCTCGCCGGTCCTGTAACGCTTGTCCATCTCTTCTAGCGTGAATGCACGTCTCTCTGCCGCCAGCTCCAAGTTCTCCCGCGCGACTATACCACAGCTGCCGCACAACTCTTCTCCCGTGTCCGGATCAGAAATAAGCTGGCCGCTGCAAACTATGCAGAGATCAACGTTGTCTGATTCTTGTCTGGCTAACATAGGGACAGACAGCAATAGGTGGCTTTAAAGGCCTGTGCAAAAGGACTTTAGAAATATCAGAAATAGCAAAATACCGTTACATGCAAACGATTTGTTGTTTTAGAATTTTGTACAGTGGTGGTCCTAGCTCAGACTTAAATATGACCTTCTTTAGCGTCCTTGTACCGGAATTTATCAAGCTTGATGAGCTGGTGATACGATCCGAATTGCGAAGCATCTGCTCTGTCTAGCGGCGTTTCCTGATCCTCTTTTTCGTCTGAAAATACCTTTAGCATTCTATATGTGGTAGAACGCTGAGCAGGTATCCTGCCAGCAGATCTTATCAGATGCCTAATTTCTTTTGGCTTCATGAGTTGGCCGTGCTGCGAACCTGCAGCAGTCGAGATGCTTTCGTTTATCAGAGTGCCTCCAAAGTCGTTTGCGCCTGCCGCAAGCAAAAGCTGTGACATCCTTGCTCCTTCTTTTACCCACGAAACCTGGATATTTGGTATGTGGTTATTCAGCATTATCCTTGCTACTGCATGCATCTTGATCACTTCGTTGCCGTCTGCGCCTGACCTGACGTTTGCTACAGTGCCGTGGCCATACATTGGCGCTTCGGTGTGAACAAAACTGAGCGGCACGAATTCGGTAAAGCCGTGGGTTTCTTTTTGGATCTCGCGCAGTAACGCGATGTGCTCTGCCTTGTGGCGCGACGTTTCAATGTGGCCGTACATTATGGTCGAAGTCGTCGGTATCCCAAGCGCATGGGCCTGCTTGATGACCGCTATCCAATCCTGTACAGTGATCCTGCCCGGCGATATGATGTCGCGCAAACTCTGGTCAAGGATTTCAGCGGCAGTCCCCGGCAAGCTCCCCACGCCGGCTTCCTTCAATGTCTTGAGGTACTCTGGCATAGGCGTTTCGGACCTTATTGCTCCGTACATCACTTCTTCCGGCGAAAAGGCGTGGATATGCACGTCCGGTAATTCTTTCTTGACTGCCCTGCATATGTTTGCATAGAGGCTGCCGTCCATCTTTGGCGGGAGGCCGGCCTGTATGCACACTTCAGTAGCACCAAGACTTGCCGCTTCCCGCGCTCTTTTCACTATTTCTTCCGTGGGCAAAAAGTAACCTTCCTCTTCCCGAAAATCTCTGCTGAAAGCGCAAAAGCCGCACTGCTTGATGCAGACGTTTGTAAAATTGATATTCCTGTTGACAACGTAGGTTACACTGTCGCCAACAGTCCTCTTGCGGAGTTCATCAGCAACCATTACTGTAAGATTCATTTCAACGCTGGTAGAATCAAAGAGTGCGACTGCGTCGTCAGTTGAAATGTCTTTGCCGCTCAACGCGCGGTCAAGTGCCGCCGAAACAACTGGGTCGGCATTTTTCAAAAGAGAGTCAATCATTGACATAATCCTCTCTAACAAGTCCCGTGCTATCGGCCATCAAGTTTATCTGTTGCAAAAGCCGCTGTGACGTTATAAATCCACCTTTGAGGAATTCAGGGTAGATCGGAAGCCGCGCCCTGAGTCTTCGCCCCCTGCCCTCAGTCATCTGTTGCACCGACTCGATAGAAGGCCAGGGGAATTCGGGATTGACGTGGTCAATTGTGACTGGCGATATGCCTCCCCAGTCGTTGATCCCCGCGTCGATGTAGTGACCAAAGACCTCGGGGTTGAGGTTTGGCGGCACCTGCACGTTCATGCTAGGCATGATTATGCGTGTCATGGCAACCGCACGCAAAAAGTATTCTGGCGATGCCTGCGGGAATTGAGCCATGCCGGTCTCTGGCTTGGGCGCGAAATTCTGCATTATCACTTCTTGTACGTGGCCATACCTTTCGTGTAATTGCTTTATCAAAAACAGCGAATCAATAAGCTCTTCTTGAGTTTCTCCAATCCCAACCAGAAGGCCGGTAGTCATTGGAATCTTGAGCTCGCCCGCGCTTTCGAGAGTTTTTATCCTAACCTTCGGGTTCTTGCTTGGCGCGTCCGCGTGCGGCATGCCCTTTCCCATCAGCCGCGCGCTTGACGTTTCTAACATCGCCCCAAGGCTTACATTTGTGTCTTTCAGCATAGCCATTTCTTTTCTTGTTAGGCTACCCGCGTTTGTGTGAGGAAGCAAACCAGTCTTTTCAATCACGAGCTCGCTCATTTCACGGATATATTCGACAGTCGAGGAATAGCCTAGCGAGTTTAGCCACGCGCGGGCCTGCCCATACTTTTGCTCTGGTCGTTCGCCTGTCACAAAGAGCGCTTCGGTGCATCTAGACATCTTGCCTGCTTCGGCTATTGCAAGAACCTGCGGCGGGCTTAACATGGAAAGCATTGGATCCCCTGGTTCTTTCTTGTAGGTGCAATAGGTGCACGTATCCCGGCAAAGATTAATGAGATTGATGAACACTTTTCTTGAATACGTGACTGCGCCCGGCCTTGTACTGTCCCGAATCCTTCCAGCGGCCGAAACAAGTATATCCGTGGCACATTCGGCCAACAGCTTGTACGCTTCTGCTTTTGTTATCCCGGATTCCATGGTTCTGTTCAGCATTTCAGCTACGGCGGGATTTGCAAGCAAGTGTAGTACTGAAAGGTGGCCCATTACTAATAAACGATTTTACTAGGGAGACTCTTGCTGGCTGGGCCGTGCACCCAAAATTGGCGTGATATGCATCTGCTGACCATCGCGCAGGATCGTCAGCTGCAACTCATCACCGACTGTTTTCTCCCTCTGTAGATAGACAAGGATATCGTCTATCTTTCTTACAGTCTTGTTATCAACCCCGATGATGACATCACCTCCCAGCTTGACCGGCACGCCGTCAATCGTCGCGTCTTCGTCGCCCCCCCTTATGCCAGCTTTTTCTGCAGGACTCCCGGCTACGACATCCATCACCAAAAAGCCGCGCGGTTCTTTAAGTCCGAGGTGATCTGCTATTCCCGGCGTCATATCCCTTCCGGCAACGCCAAGCCACGGGTGCTGGAAAGACCCAGTAGTGATAAGCGACGGCACTACCTTTGCCATTGTGTCTGACGGAATCGCAAAGCCCACACCGGCAAATTGGCCGGTTGTGGAAAAAATAGCAGAATTAATGCCGATCACTTCGCCCCGCATGTTGAGCAGCGGGCCGCCGGAGTTGCCTGGGTTGATTGGAGCGTCGGTCTGGATTACGTCTGGAATCGAAAAGTCACCTGCTTCCTGTGATGGAATCAGCCTGCCAAGACCACTAATGATGCCGGCAGTCATTGAGCCAGAAAGCCCGAAGGGATTGCCAATTGCGGCAACCTCCTCGCCAACCCTCATCTTTGACGAGTCAGCAAGAGGCAGGGGCACTAGCTTTTCCTTCGGCGCTTCTTTCACGTATAGAACTGCTAGATCCGTGAACGGATCTGAGCCTATCAGCGTGGCTCTGTATACGGTCCCGTCAAGGAATGTCACGTCAAGCCTGCCTCCTCCGCTTACTACGTGATTGTTCGTGATGATGTGACCATTATTATCGTAGACAAAGCCTGAGCCAAGCCTTGAGTCACCAGGATTAGTTTCGTCGCTGTCGGTAATCTGGACGACTGACTTTTCCACCTTGACAAACAAGTCCGGCAACTTTAGCTCCGAGTTGGATACCTGCGCGGTGCTTACCTGGCCGACTTGAAAGGCGTTGTCATCGAGGCCTTCCCTTTGAGGTACGCTCGTATTCACAAGGTCGCCAACAAGCGGTGGTGGCCCGCCCTTAACATCAAAATCGTTAAATTGGGAATAGACGAAAAAGATTGCAACGGCAGCAATGATGATCGATACGGCTAGAATTGCCTTGTTCAATGCCATGAAAATAGCACTTCATTATGTAATAATGTTTTGCCCGAAGAAAAATTGCGGGCATTAGGAGCTTATCTAGTTATGTAGGGCGTGTTCAGCTGTAGCTGAGGCTCTTCAAGGAATTCGACCAGACGCGTGTAGCATAGCAGGAATTCTCTTCCCTTGTCCGTAGTGCGATACACCACGCCATCCTGCAAAGCATCCTGCGATATGAGTTGCTTTCCCATCAGCTCGCTGAGATACAAATGCACCTGCTCATAGCTCAGGTTTGCTTTGTACATGATGTGCGTTTTCTTTATTCCTGATGTTGCAAGCGCCAGAACGTCGCCCATTATCTGGATTTTTCCCCTATTGTTTTTGCGTTCAGACATCATTTCTGCATTCCTAAGCGACGATAAGATAAATTAGGAGCGTGGCGTTTCAAGTGCTTGGAACGGCCGTTCCACCGAATAATATTGCAGAATCTTAGCGTAGTGGATGCTGGGTTTCACTTATTGTATATTGTCTGCCGCGCCAGCTAACCGCTCCTTTTTTTCTAGCAACGGCTATTGCCGACAAAAAGCCAAAGGAGATGAGTGCGCCACTAAGCGGGGAGGCAAGCGCGTATGCGGGGTTCTGGAATACCCCCCGCCTGCACTGAACAGCGGTCGCAGCAATAATCAACGCAATTGCTGCCAGCTGCAAACCGAACAGAATGTGGAAAGAAATGTTGTTTGCAAGACTGGCTGCAGGAAGGTACGGCAAGAGAGCAAAAGGCACAAACATGATGAACAAGACCGCGGCCGCCATCATATATGCGCCGGACTTGTTCTGGTAATAGACAGAAATCATGAGCCGGCGGAGACCGTGCCACAGTGTCGGCAGATCACGCGCCCACACGGCTTCTATTTGGTTTTCTCCCCGCACCATCTTCATCCTGAACCTGCCCTCCTTGACCTTGCCGCCAAGCGCCCCGTCTTCTACCAGCTCTTGTCTAACACCCTGGTGAGTTCCGACCGCCTCGTACGTGCTCCTCGTTATTATGAAAAAGCTGCCAAAGAAATAACCTGTACGGGTGTTTGGGTCGTTAACTCGCAAAGGCGAAAAGCGGGTGTGCAGAAATGTTGCAAGGCCGGGCAGAGTTATTTTTGTCCAGAAATCATTGCATATGAGCTTTGGTACTGCCGTCAGTGCATCAAGGTTCTCCGATACCAACTGTCCTACCGCAAGGGACATCGCCGAGGGTGCGTGTTCCGTATCGGCATCTGTAAAGAGCAGTACTTCGCCTTTTGCCTGCAAGTACCCTTTGTGGCAGGCCCAGTTCTTGCCCGCCCATCCCTCCGGCTTTAACGGCGCTTCAATGAACGCTACCCTGGAATCCTTGGCTGCGTATTTTTTTATTATTTCACCTGTCCTATCGGTGGACGAATCATTGATTGCAATTATCTCAAAATTATCATAGTCCTGTGAGAGCAGGCTGTCAAGGCAACGTGCAATGTATTTCTCTTCGTTTCTAGCAGGAAGGATTACGCTCAACAGGGGTGAACGTGTCGCCCCCGAACGATCAAACGAGTCTAGTGTCGGAGCCTGACTGAAGGACTTGTTCATGTACACAAGAAAGTATACCCAGACTCCGGATACTCCGGCCATTATCGCGGCGAACACCAAGTTGACCACCGTGAAGGCAAGCGCCATTGCGATACGTAGAAAGAAATAGGCTATTTATTCGACTGCTTTTGCAATTCTTTCCAAGGCCTCTTCTGTCCCTTCCGCGATATGTTTTTTCACCATCCCGGTAAACATACCAAGAAATCCTGCGAGCTTGATGTCCCATACAACGTCGATCTTGGTCTTGTCGCCTGAGGCACTAACAGAAACTATCTTGGTGCCTTTCATCGGGCCTTGTGTTATCGTTATTTGCACCGATTTTTTGGGATTGAGCACCACGGTCTGGAGGCACTTTGAATCTTTGAATGCGATCGTGACTTCGCGTTCAATCGTATTGCCAGTCTTGCTGATGTTTTTCACGGTTTTGGTACCGTGCCAGTACTCGGGCTCGTGGTCAACATCTGAAACAATGTCCCACACCTTGTCGAGGGGAGCAGAAACCTCACGGCTTGCGTTGATAGTCGCCATTGGTTCGTATTTCCCGCTGGCGATATATTTTCCATTCTCGGAGTCTCTTAGTTTATATTAGGCCAGCCTAATTAGGCACACCTAACTATGAAAATCCATGGCCTAGCAGCCGTAATAATTTCTGCGATCCTGGTTTTTGCAATAGCGGGGACAGCTTTTGCGCAGAACAAAGGACACGTTCAATTTGTAGCCAACATCGAATTCATCAAGGGACATCTGGAGCAGGCGGTTGCCAACAAACAGAGAAACGACACTTCGTTGGCTAAAGCTCATTCTGGCCACCCGATAGCAGAGCACTATTCTCTCATTGAACAAGAAGTTAAAGAACACAATGCTACACTTAACACAGAGCTGAAAAACTCCTTGATGGGGCTTGCTGGCAAAGTAGATACGCTTTCAATGTCTGAATTCAAGAGCACCGTGGATGAGCTCAATGCCATGCTGGACGAAGCAAACGAGTCCGTTATATCCGCAGCTGAAACCGATGATCCAAAATTCAACGCGGCTGTCATGATTTCCCTGCTTGAAACTACTCAACACGAATATGAAGAGGCGGTGGTAAACGGAACGATTAAAGAAATGATCGAGTATCAGGATGCCACCGGCTTTATCAGCAGATCCAAGGCGGTATATGATACAATCAAGGCAGCTGTTCCAAAACACGAAGACGAAGAAATAAGAGGATTCTTTGACCTCCTTGACACACACATAGAAGCAAAGGCAGATTCTAAAGAAGTAAAGACGATCATTGGCGGCATCATCCACGAGCTTGAGGCTGCTTTTGAGCTTGAAGCCGAAGGAAAGCCAGTTGATGGATGGGGCTACATCGAAAGGATAAAGGAGCTTCTTGACCAGTCGCTGCAAGAATATGAAGAAGGAGAATTCCAGAAGGCGAGGTCGCTAGCCGTCGAGGCATACATAGATAACTATGAGCATATTGAGGGAGACATTGAACAAGACAATCCGCAGCTCATGGAGAAGATGGAGCTTGAACTCAGGGTACAGCTGACGAAGATGATAGACGAAAGGAGACCTGCAGCTGAGATCGAGTCGCACATCGAAATGGTAAAAACCGACCTTGAAACTGCAAGAACAGTTGTCGTCCCAGAATTCCCGTTTGCAGTACCAGTTCTCGCATTCGTGGCTTCAACAATTCTAGCAGGAACTCTATACGCTAGGAGGAAAGGAGTACTTGGCTCCATCTAAGCTCTTTTCGTTTTTCTTCCTTTCCTGGCTGACATTACCCGCTTGCGCGTTCTTGTTGCCCACCTTTTCAGCTCCCTGACTGCGGTTTCAACCGGGTTTGACGCGTGTGATTTTCTTCCTCTGCCTTTTCTTCCGAACCTTCTTTGCACGGAAAGCTCCAATTTTGCGGTAAAGGAGCGCAAGCCCAAGTGCACTGGGTGCGAGCGGTGCTACCACACTCGTCTTCAAGGAGGGTAAGTTTGTGATGCACGCAAGTACCCATGATTCGCTCAAGAAGGAGCCTATAGTGCGCAGGATTCTTGTGGAGAAGTTAAGGCCGCAAGAAGGCGATGTAGTCATAATAGGAAGCGCAGACAGTAGCGAGAAAACAGCGGAGCTTGCGGCGAAGAATGCGGCGTTACTTACAATCTTTAGCCACGAGAAACAT
>DASYSB010000005.1:0-18073 GCA_036003785.1 Nitrososphaera sp. | reverse complement strand
GAGGGATATTGCGACGGTTTGTCATCCATTTTCTGAAAAAATCCCCCGTTAATAGCACCAGGTTTCTTCGGGCCTTTTTCGTCGGATTCGGTTGTCGTAACAACGACATACTCGCCCATTTCAGGACCCATCTGCTTCGTTTGCCAACCAAACGCCCTCGTATAAAAGTCGGCCATGCGCTTTTTGTCTTCTGCGGGCATTTCAAAATGGATAACAGGATTCATTTTCATACTAATCTTAATTCCATTTAATTTTATAAATATATCCATAGTTGACAGTAGTTACTTTCCGATCGATCGTATTGAAATTCCGGCATGAAATATTGGTCATTCCATCAGAGTCATCGCGACCCACCAACGATTCACAAAATGCAGCCGGTGTTAAATTGACATGACCGTTAATTAAGATCGACCGCCCGCTGATAAATCATGGATCTTGTTACCTTTGAACCTCAAATCCCTCATGTGCTAATTTTCTGTTGAGTATGAATGCGAATATGATGGAGACTGTTGACAACAATCCTGCTGTAAGGAACACCAGATTATACGATCCAGGTGTTGGGTACGAACCATCGACGCCTGCAACTGTCTCGTGATTCTCCATATACACACCTGCCAGTGCCGGGCCGATTGCCATTCCTATGAACAACAAGAGAGCGCCCACTCCTACTGAAATGCCTGTGAACTCTTTTGGGGATGACGACACGACCATGTTCCATGTTGCAGTCATTGTGAGTGATAGCCCGCTGGCAAGCACGGCCAGGTTTGCAGATACGGCGAATTCTGTAGAATGGAACATCAGCAATCCTAGTGCACCTATAAGGCTGATTGTTCCACCAATGATTGTCGGCTTGATGCTTCCTATTCTATTTATAATGAATGGAGTGATACTTGCAAATACCAAAAACATTACCATGAAGGGAAGCTGAACGTTTGCAGCATCTACAGCATCTCCTCCGAATCCTATCGGTATTGGACTCCTAACCAGTTGCACTATGGTTGGATATATCATGAACATTGTGATGCCTGTTGCTATGAGCAGAAGATAGGATGGTAGAAGGATTTTCTGTCTCAACAATCTCAAGTCAACAAATGGCAGTGCAGTCCTTCGCTCTATTACGACAAAGACAGCTAATGAAATGGCTGAAACTACGAATGCAGCTGCAATCTGCGCCAGATTTTCGGAGCTTATGCCGATCTGTACTAGTGTAAGCGCAATTAGAAAAGATGTTATCGTGGCGGAAAGTGCTGCTATTCCCTTGATGTCTATGGTAGGTGATACCCGTGTTTTGTGCGACGTTTTTTCTGCAGCATTGGTTGTAACCGATTGGTTCGACTCCCTGTTTTCTTTTACGAATCTGGCGATCATTAGCGTTACCAAAGCCGAAAAAGGAACTATGGCCAAGAAAGTTGCATGCCACCCAAAATTCTGGATGATGCTGGCACCTGCCAAGAGGCCGACCACTGAACCGGCTGAGTATGCCGATCCAAACACCCCGATAGCTATGGCAAGTTTAGCTGGGGGAAATGTGTCTCTAAGAAGACTGAAAGCTGCCGGAACTGCGGCTAAACCGACGCCTTGAATGATTCTAGTTGCAAGCAGAAACGGTATGCTGTCTGCAAATCCTCCGGCGGTGAGTCCGGCGATGTATATCGCAAGTAATGTGAGCAAGACCTTCTTTTTTCCGTAAAGATCAGACAATCTGCCTGCGACAGGAGTCATTACGGCAGCTACAATCAAGTACGCGCTGAATATCCAGGCGGCCGTTCCGTACGGTATCTTAAATTCCTGTATGATCTCTGGGATTGCAGGTAGAAGCATGGTCTCTGAGAAAAAGACTGTTAGAAGAGTGCTGCTAAGTATCGCCAGAGTTAACCAGGCATGGCGGCTCACTGTTATGGTTTGGTTTTTCATTCCTATAAATCACTAATTGATACTAGGTAGCGAAAGGTAAGTATATAAATTGGTAAGTGATGATATCGTTAGTAGGCGAAAAATCAGTAACTTGCTAGAACAACAGCGGGTCCAATGGATGGAGGAACACATGAATCTGTGTCCGATCAACAACTCTTTCAGGATAATGGGCAAGAAATTTACTACGTTGATTATTCGGAACATGATGCATAGTGGTCAAACGAGATTCAACCAATTTCTCGAAATAGAAGATATTAACTCAAAAATACTTTCAGCAAGGTTAAAAGAAATGGAAAAGGACGGGCTAATAAAGCGTGAAGTTTTCCATGAAACTCCTGTCAGAGTTGAATACACTCTCACTGAAAAAGGTAAGGCACTGGAACCAATCCTAAACCAGATGGCCGAATTCTCTATGCTGTACTGCGCAAAGGATGTATTCAAAGATGGAAAAGCAAGAAAGCTTGAAGAAGTGTATGGATACAATACTTCGTAGGAAGAATGCGCTAATTTTGGAAAAGGCCTCGATCACTTTTGTCAATGTAGCATATGATCATCTGTCAATTCCGAAACCATTGTTTAGAAAGTAACACGGATCTTTAGATGCCAGGTCAAATTCGATCGTTATTAACCAAGGCCATCACTGATAGAAGAGAATCCATGGTTTTTCAATTCCTGGGTCCTCTATCTGAAATGTTGTTCGGCCTGCGACGGCTAGCTATCTTCTTTTGGTAAATAAATACACCACCTCATATCCATGCCATTTGGGCACCCCCTTTGATTTTCTGTAGAATTGTTATCTTGTGAAATTGCAGAGCGAATATAATCGGCAGACACTCTAATTAGCCTACAGACCAGACCGCACGACCGTCTTAGCCAAACAATCCGTATCCATGCTTGGCTGCTGAGTTGATGATGCAGCCGAGCTTGTTCTTTATGTTGTTTTCATTTCAACTTTTGACATCTTGTCATGTGGCTGCGGTTGAACTTCTGGATAAAACCGCCTAACGAATATGTGCTCTATTTCAGTCTAGCCCCGTTATTGGCAGCGCCTTTGAGGCGGGAAGCTTGAACGATTCCTGGTCTACCTCTTCCTTGGTCGCCTTCTCGAACTCTATCGTGAGCTCTACCGGGGCGTTGAACTTGAGGCTTAGCTCGTTGGCAAGCATCCCTACTGATTTTGCGTCAGCAAACTCTTTTGATCCCTGCAAAAACCCACGGGCCTGCCGGAAGAGAAGCTCACCTCCGAACTTGGCCTGCAAAAAGGCTGCCAGCTCGTCTACCGTTTTTCTTGGAATGTCATTGTAGTAGAAGCACAGGCCGTGCACCGGCTCTTTGTCAAATGGTGTGCCATAACGGTACCAAAAAACTCCAAAGTGCTCGTATTCGCCTTGCATACACTTGATATCCCAATGGTTGGCCTTCTCAGTCGGATAGCCAGAATTCAAAACATCGGTAATACCGAGCCGCCAATACCTTACGCGCATATGTACAACTGGTAATTTGAGGAGCGCTATAATAAGCTACCAGAACTCGTATCGAAGCTGAGTAGTACGTTTTTTGATCTAAATTCCTTCTAACACTAATCAAAGATTAGTTCCTGTTCCTCTCTTGCTATAGCTTAGATTATTAGCGTCATACCAGGCTATCACGCCGTCACGAGGAAAAAATAAAAACCCTTGGTTTTCTGTAATGTTGCATGACACATTATGACAGGATCAAGTTGTTTGAAGAGATGGAAAGGCAGTTTGATGGCAAGAATGAACAGTATTTCAAAGATCTGCTAGATCATCACGATAATGTTGTTCGCACTCGCGCCATCTGCATCCTTGCGGATATTGCCGGCGAAAACGCAGTCAAGCCTATAGGGAAGGTGCTGAAGGACGATGAGGACGCGCTTGTGAGACACGAAGCGGCGTTTTCGCTTGGCCAACTTGGATACACAAGCGGCATTGCGGCCCTGGCAGAAGCCGTAAGATCAGACCCCAGTTTTTTCGTTCGCCACGAGGCAGCAGTGGCACTGGGCGTCGTCGGCTCTGAGGAGGCAAGAAATACGCTCAAGGACGCGCTCAACGACGAAAGCCAGGAGGTGAGGGAGTCAGCACTGGTGGCCCTGGCAAACCTGGACTATATCAAAGCCACTAGCAGTAACAGCCGGTTTACAAAAATGACTGGCGGATAGAATAATAAGGCCACAAGACCTCTTTAGATGAATTGTCTAACAGCACGTGGCTGCGAAACATCTCGGGAAGCTGGCGCGACGTCAAGTGCCCTTGCGGCAGCAGTTTTCATTTCCGGGGCAAGATAGACGATCTCTTTTCTTGGGAGCAAATCCATGTGCGGCACATGGAGTCAGATTCTACTAACCATGAGATGCTCTCCTTCTACCCGAAGGATATGGTGATAATATACCACTCGACAAGCGGCTACGTCCTTGAGAGGAGAAAACACAATCGTGGTGAGATAGGTGAGGTCCATCAGGCTCACTTCTATGGCCGTACCAAGCTAGCCGGCGTCTAAGAAATATTCAAGACGGCCAAGCTACCGAACCGACATATTATTCACATCTTGTAATAATTAATAAGGTCGTAATCCACACAATCAAGGAATAGATGCTCTTTAACATACGGCCACTCAAAAGCACTGAAGAGGTCAGAAACGAGATCAGAAGACTTGTGGCGCGACAAAAGAAGGGGAGTGCCGATGATCTGACTGCTTTCAATGATGAGATTGGGGAGTTGCTATCGATCTTGGAGTTCAAGCCTGAATGGAAGAGGCTACCAGTGGTGGCAAGAGTCGCAAGGATCGAGTGTACAGAAATACCACACCGCATAACGCCGCATACGGAAGAGATTATGCTGCCTAACACAAAACACGATTTGACGCTTGTTCTCAAGATGCTCAATTACATGCGCGAGCAAAAGCAGTTGCCGGCGGTCAAGATGCCTCTGTTTGTACAGCCCGACGAAATTTCTCTTTCGCCCCAAGTAAAAATCGATTTTGACGTCTGCAAAATAATATCGCAGATATCAGTAGTGCTCCAAAAGGGCGCGATAATGTATGTTGGGTTTGTGTTTGGGCGGAACTATGTAATACTGCAGAACTAGCGAGGATTCAGGGAAGCGGACCCGGAGGTATGGATGCCCTTAACGGTTCAAAAATTGGATTCGAGTCTTTGTGTGTATCAGAATTATTGGAGTTGTCTTTCTCTTGATCTCTTGGTTTTCACATTCCTTGTAGCTTGTTTACTGAAAAAATCGTATTCATAGGTAGTAATTATGGTATCGGCCAAACGCTCAAGCCCAACTTACTAGAATTTCTTGACGGTGGATCAGTAGGGCGACGCATTCAGAGCTGCCGAAGGATGATATGATCTAGAAGCAATTGTATCCGACACCTCTCAATTCTTAAGGAGCTTGACCTCTAGGGAGCCTGACTACTATTGAGTTCCCCATTTCATTGCTCATCCTGTAACAATAAGTTCCTGTCTTTTATCGAATATGCAACACACAGGTGTCCTGAGCCAACGCCCGCTAAAGGGTTGTTCAAGCCCCAGAATGTTCATTATTAATATGCCAAGATTTTTTCAAGTGGCTTTATAATTAGCCAATTTGTTGTGACTGATGCCGATATTTATCTAGGTCAAGGGTGAAAACATGTGACATTATTTACATACTCTAGCTTTTATCCCCTGATAATGTGGCTATGCAATGCTTGGCGGGATGAGATTCAAAAGGGGCAAGAAACCAGTGACAAAGCCTAAACTAAATCAACCACCCAAAACGCCAAAAAAACAAGATGTTAGACCAGTGGCAAAAAAGCAGGCCATAATTAAACCAACAAAAGAAATCAAACAATCTCCTAATCCCTATGAGCGATTCTTGAAAAATAACAAGCCGGCTTCTATTGAAGATCTCACTAAATATTTTGAGCTTAGAACGTCACGATTCAGTACTAGATTTACTGCTGGAGTGGCTGTGGCATTATCCTTATTCGCGCTACTTTTAACGGCCTATTACCAAGCGATACAGCAAAGTATAAGCATTGATCGCCTTGTGTTAGGAAATATTGTTTCGGGCGTCTTTGTTGGAGCAGCGATAACGCTAATGGTTTTCTTGTGGAAAAATCTTGCGGCCATGTCTGATAGCAACTTTGACAAGCATTTTGGTTGGTATCTTGAAGCAAAAAGTCATTTCAAAACAAGCCAACAGTCTCCAATCTTGGAAGCAGCCGAAATAAACCCTAATCCACCCCAAGTTGAAGAAATTGAGGCGGCAGAAGAAACTGACATCACGGATGAGAGCAATAATCTTGAGGATAGCGAAGAATTACGAAAGTTCTTGTCAAAGCTAGAAAGTGCCGCAGGCTCAGCATAAGATTGAGATCAAATAGTTCTTCTCAAAGTCCTAGCTCCATTATTATCAGCTATTGCCTGCGACTATTGTGTTAGACTTCTAATCGTCTCAATCAGTTCATCGACATCATAAGGTTTTCCCATGATTTTCATATTTTCAGGCTTCTGCTTGGGATCGATGATATCTTCGTATGCGGTTATCATCAAGAGGTTTTGCGATGGTGCAATGGCCGCGATTTCCTTTGCTACTTCGACGCCATTCTTTCTTGGGATCTTATAGTCCAAGATAACCAAATCAAAGCGCCCGTTAGTATTCGCATTTGAGGGTGTCCGCCGATAGGCATCTAAACATTCCTGACCATCTCTCGTAGTCACAACTTCACATCCCATATCTTCCAAAATAAGCCTATAGGATCGCAGCATTTCTGGTTCGTCTTCAGCCACCAATACTTTGAAAAATCGCTTTTGTGTCATATCGATGCTAGCTCCGCTCCATATCAGGATACATAATTTTCATGAACTCCATCGGATCTCTCGTTTGCAGGCAAGTATGTGTAACTATAATACAGTTAAATGCTGGTGCTGTTTGGGGGATTGCGGGTAGAACGACTGCTGCTATTCCGATGGACATTACTACAGCAAGGATTACAAGACCCTTTTTTCCTAACACGATCGTCAGTGTCGCACACCGGGAAGTCGCTCTTATAATGGGAACATGTCAGACTTCGACAAACATCGCGGATCTAGAGGCAGCCTCTACTGTCAAATCTTTTACAGCGCATTTCTAATAGGAAACAAATGCCGCCTGATGTCACATGTTCCTTAATCTAGAAGGAGTGAAAATCAATGGACCGCGTTGTCCTTACTGTAGGCATCTTATGTCAAAGCTAATTCAGGATTCGAAATTCTGGAATTGCGAAAGCTGTAAGCGTGACTTCGAGGAAAACCCGTTCTTAACTACGAAAGGCGACTAAAAAAAGCCGAAGTCGATATTACAACGGTTACTATTGCCGGCTACTGGATTATACCATTTCCGGGTATAACCGTGAATTTGTCGTAATCTGACTGTCTTGTTTATTAAAAAAACGAAAAAATTATCACGGGGCTGCCGTTACAGCCTTCGCGGTTTTTATGACCTTCGTTACACCAAGCCCAAAGATCACGAGTCCAAAGATCACACCTAGTATGGGGCCGGGGAACACGATAGCCTCCAGCGAATAACCCATTGCATTCAGGGCAGGGATCATAAAGATGATGCCACTTGCAACCAACAATCCTGAAACTATTAGTGACTTCTGCTTCCATGAGACAATAAACGCTCCTGCCGCTAGAACCATCGCGGCTATGCTTAACACCGGCGTAGGTCCCACCTTGAACACCAAGGCCACATTTCCTATTGCATTAATTACTACAACTGCGAGTGTTGCAGCGGCCAGCCCTAGCGCCAATACGTATCTTGGACTTGCCATGGCGCATATTCGACTCGACTCATTTTAACGATTGTTGACCCATGACACGTAACATAGTTACCCTTGATTCACCTTGCAATCTACTGGTCCGGATGCCTAAAGTTTGGTTTGACCCTGCAAAACAATTTGAACTCTAAGGTATTGAAAATTGAAAGGGTCTTTGTTCTTACAACTGTTTGTTTTTGCTTCCGGTGAAAATCACTTAAAAAAGATCGTTAGAGAAGCGGGCCCGGAGGTCTGTGTGCCTTTGCTTTCTTGAATTTCTGTTTATCCTTCATCTTTTGCATTTCAGTTGTATGGCGTTATCTGGGAAAATATCGCCACCATATGTAAGTTCGCGTTTGGCCGATATCCATCGGCCGCCCATTATGACATCATCACCTCTTAGATAGAAGAAGGGGCGAATATTGATCTTATTCCCTTTCGCCTTGCTCATGCTTAGTGTAAGGATTCAGCCTTAAACTTATTGCCCTGACTGTTCTCTTAACTGGTTGGCTAGAGTCACAGTGTCAAGGTTGTCAAGCTCATCCAGCTCTTTAGATGAAAACCCTCTTTCGAGCAAATACCTCATTGCGTAGCAGAACTCTCTGACATTGATTGCTGAAGGTTTGATGGTTGACATGAATGCTCTTTCTTTGTTCCACGTAGCTATATTCTCATGTATGTAATAGAAAATTATGAACGTAATGTATTCCGTTGTAAAAAATAAGACAAGATGCATCACGATGTGATTATTAGAATGCTAAAGAATCAGAAGCTCCAGCCTGAACAGCCGATATATAATTCCAACAATGTCAAGAATCGTCGATGATAGATAAAAAGGATGAAAAACCAACTTCTGCTGCGAAGTCGGTGTTTCAAAGTAACTGCTGCATGTAGGTTGCTGCTGCGTCGCGGTTGTTGTCAAAGGGCGCGGTTTGCGGTAATAGCCGCAGTTTGCAGAGCGTCAACAAGTTCATTTGTTTTGAATGGCTTGGTAATGTATCCTGCCGCGCCCCTCTGCATGCACTCCTGAAGAGCAACGTCTTGATCATTGGCTGTCAAGATAATTACAATAGCATGTTTGTTCTTTTCAAGAATCCTGGTTAGCGTTTCATATCCCTTCATGCCAGGCATGCTCAGGTCCAGCGTCACAATATCTGGCTTGAACTGTACGTATCTCAGCAGTGCTGTCGGTCCATCCTGGGCAGTTTCGACTTTATGCCCACGCGGAGATAGGATGTCTTTTATGAGGTTCACAATTGCAGGAGTGTCATCGACGGCAAGTACCTTCAATGCAGTTCTAACCTCATGCTTTCACGAGATATTCATTTAAGCAGTTACGTGTCAGAATTGTGAATTACACACGCCAAAGCAGTAAGCCTTAGGGGGGTGGAAGAGCCCTGGCAACCTCGTAAAAGCATTTTCCACCAAGGACCTTTTGGCTTACTAAGTGCATGACCTTCTCACATTTACTATATACGGTTTGCGGCGTCTAAACCGCAAGGTGATTCACCGGGCGGCGAATTCATTTTATCATTTAAGGACTTTATGGTCGAGGGTCTAATGCAATTCTCGAAATTAACTTAAGCTTAAAACTTTATTTGTTAATCTTCTAATTGTTGATATCAATTCGTAGGGGTCAAAAGGCTTGGACATGATTATCATATTCTCCGGCTTTTGCGTCAAGTCGAGAACGCCTGCATAGGCAGTTACCATCAAGAGTTTTTGCATAGGTGCCATGGCTGCAATTTCGTTAGCAACTTCCATTCCAGTCTTCCTTGGTATTTTATGGTCGAGAATCACTAAATCAAAACCGCGCTTCGAGCCCGCGCCATTTCTGTAGACTTCTAGACATTCCTGACCATTTTTGGTGGCCACCACTTCGTAGCCTAGATCCTCCAACAGAACTTTATAATACTGGAGAACTTCGGGTTCATCTTCAGCCACAAGTATTTTCAACGCTATAGCCCCCAATATGATTAGCTCTTTATCTTGTTGTTGAACCAACCGTTTCTATGTTTAGCAACGATCAGAACTGTCGACCCTAATGCTGCAGCCATTACGAGCATCGAAACTGGAAATTCTGGCACTACGTTAGTTCCTGTGATCTCTACCGTGTGCTCGCTATGGTGATAGTTGATTTCAAGAGTCATTTCAGTTGCGGTGTCGGATGTTATGATTACATCGTTCGAATCCTCAGCAACAGCTCTTCCATCGATTGAGACCATTAGCTCTCCAGCCAATAACGCCTTTGGCAGTGTGACCTGAGCGACTCCTTTAGTTCCGGCTTCGCCTGCCACCTTGAAGGATACTTTCTTCTCTGTTTGGTTAAACGCAAAGTCTGTTACAGAGGAAGAGTTGCTGGCAATATCAACATCAAATTGTTTGCCTTCAGCCTTTACTGCAAACGCTACGGGACTAACCACCTCAAATCTAGCTGATGTACCCAGTTTTGACTTTATACTCGCATTTAATGTATCTAGGATGCTCGCTTCAACATCAATCATTGCAGTGATGGAATAGGAACCAAGCTCCGCATCTTCTGGAAGTGTAACATTCGCTGAGAACTGACCTTCGCTATCAACTTGAGCGTCCTCTTCAGCTGTCGCATTGCCCTTGTTATCTGTGACGTTAAGCTTGACTGTGGTTACATCGCCTATTTCGTCTATCAAGGTGGACAAGATCGAGCCTTGGATCATTACCTCTTCGCCAGGTTTATAGAGATGTTTATCCGTATGGACAATGAAAGAGTTTCTTGAATCAGCCTTTGCTTGCGGATATTCGGGCTTGTACGTTGTTTTGGCTTGTTCTGCTTTGTCGCCAGACTGGCCCTGAGCAAATGCGGTTCCAGAAAGCGCAGAGATAGTACCAACTATTGCTGCAGAAAACAGACTGAGAGCAAGCAGTCCAAAAAGCAGTGCAGGACGGGTCTTGTACATATTGTAATTATCAGCCTTACGCTCTGCTATCAGTTCCAGTTATTTAACAAATGTGGTGTCAAATTCTTGTGTAGCTGAAAAATACATACATTTGAGGGGGCAGAATCCTCCACTGTCAAATATTTTACACCGTATTCTTATTAGAAAAAAGTACCACTTGCTAGTCATGTCACTCCTGACAAGAAAGACAATGGAAAAAACCGCAGTCCGTTGTCCAGAATGTGGGCGACCTATGTCAAAGCTGTGCGCAGATTCTAGATTCTGGAACTGTGAACGGTGTAACCGTGACTTTGAGCAAAGCCGCTTCTTAAGCAGGTTCTAACCTAACGGATAGAAAATGGTCGTTCGTAAAGGAACTCTGTTATGCCATTTCCGGGTATAACCTTGATTTTGTCATCAGCCGACTATTGTTTCCTGCCTAAGGTTCATTCATTTTTTTAGTTCATTAAAAGCTTCAGGACTGATGAACGAATAGGATTGTTCTTCAGAAAGACTTCCAATGGATTGGTCTCTGATATAGACACTTTTCTTACCTATATTACATTTGAAACCAATTCAAGCACCGTTAAAGGAGCGGGCCCGGAGGGATTCGAACCCTCGACCTAACGCTTAGGAGGCGTTCGCTCTGTCCATGCTGAGCTACGAGCCCGCGCATTGTTGAACCTTTGAAGCGCCAATTTAAGGCATTCGTCTATTTCGGCTCGAGGACCACGAGCTGTGGTTTTCTGTCATCCCGGAATTCTGGGTCTCGCCAGTTTTTTGGAAAATATGTCTTACCCTTGTTCGTAACCAACTGGAAGCCAGCTTCGTTTGCAAGCAATATGAGCTCCCTGAGCTCTGCGCTATCTTTTTCTAGGTCGGACAAAATTCGAAACGCACCACTATTCGTCAGCTTTTTCGATGCCACGATAAGCATGGACATGAACGAGCCCTTGCTTTCTTTCGAATTAAAAGGCGCAGAATGTTCAGGCATCACCATCAAGAAATTGTCTATAGACTTGTCGACAATTCCAGGGAGCAGCTTCTCAGTGTCCCCCCAGAAGGCAGAGGCGTTCTGCGGCTCAAGCTGGGCAAACCGCGACTTTGCCTTGAAAACCTCGTTCTGATCCTTGCCTATTCCTATGAAATATTCAGCCCAGTTGTCGATTGCCATTAGCTGCAACACGTCGCCCCTCCTCATCCCTATCTCTAGGTTGACTCGTACGTACATCTTTCTCGCAGCAGCTATTGTCCTGTTGAGTTGCGTTGAAGGATTGCCTTCGTGGAAGAACTGGTAGATTAGGTTCCACCGCTGCCGGAATATATTGGGAAAGTGCTTCATTCTAATAATCCGCTTGAATATTTCGTTTTCCGCAAAATCTGCAAAAAAGGCATCAGTCCTTGGCACGGCTTCAAGCTTGGGGAGGCTCAACTCGTCGTAGAGATTCGTAACTCTGTCCCATGCTCTGACAGGGTCTGAGCCCATGTAAGTCACAGCAAGGTCTGCAAGCCACAGAATTTCTGCGAGCAACTTTATCTTATCGGGATCCTCGCCGCCGCTGGCTAGCTGCTCTTGCAGGCGAGCAAACATTTCCTGTGCCAGTTTTTGCCTGGAGAACGGAAAGTCTGTTCTCCAGATTAGCATCTCTACTATCTTGCTTTCGATAGGGCTACGCTCCGGCTTGATGTATTCGGGGTGTGTAGTGGCAAACTCCTGCGGCGGCGAAAGTGGCGATTGAAACTCGCGGAAATAGTTTGCAAATTCCTCCCATCCCATCGTGAAATAGGCATCCAGAATTCGTGTCCTTGAAATTTCCTGCATTGTCCTCGCGACGCTTGGACCCTTGGACCCTTCGTGTGATGCAAGCGGCTGGGCAGGATCATAGTCGTGCAGGAGCCCTGCCACCAGCACAAGCTCGTAATCCTTGGGTCCAAACTGGACTCGTTGAAACTCTCTAGGAACCATGTGCATGGTCATGTAAGACACTTCGAGCGAGTGGTGAAAGCTGTGATACTCGTTTGCACCTTCTCCGAGGCCGAGGCGCGCGTACGCATTTTTCAAGAAATTGATGAGCAGCCGCAGCATCTCGATCCTGCTCTGTGGGATGCCCTTTTCATGTGCGAGCTCTATAAGCGAAGCGGTGAGCTCGTCGTCCTTGACGTTTGCAAGTCTCGCGTTTGTCTCTTCGATACTGCGCCTCTTGGCGCCGGGAAATTTCTTTATGATCTGCCGGTAAACGATCCTCAAAGGAAGGCTCTTGTTTAGATAGATCCCAAGTGTCATGCCTTTCCACGGATACTTTATCCTCTGCCTCTCCCACTCTGCAACCTCGTCAGAAGCTGCCACTATCTTCCTGTTGAGGTCGGTGACAAGCTCGGCCAGCTGGTCGTCTGCAATGCCTTCTGCGAACCTTTTACGCTCGGTATTCATCGCGAGCCATTGCGGGATCTTGACGACATAGGCGTAGCGCCTTGTTTCTCCACCATTGACCTTTTCTCTGGTTGTGATTGCCACATTCCTGACGCCGGTATTAAATGACAGGTCCTTGTCCTTGACCACAGTCAGCCTGATCTCTCGGTTCCCCCCCTGAAGGCTGAGCAAGATGTGCCAGTACTTGCCCTTGTCCATCCAGGCAGGTACCTGCATTTCCTTGTCCCAGAAATCTATCGGCCCGGACGGGACAAAGCCGGCTTCATAGTCCTTGGTGACTGGGTTGTAGGACTTGTATTCGTACTCGCCTATCATGTGGTCAAGCCTACGTGCCGCGTCCCTTGCATCTATGACAAGCTGTATGGACTTTGTAAACTCGCGGTATGCCATCACCCCCCAGATGGTGCCCAGGGCACTGAGAAGAGTGAAAACGCCAGCCATGATGTTTATCTGGTCGCTGACGAAATATTGTGGGATAAGCGGTATTCCGAACCAGCCTGTGGAGAGGAGTCCGGCAAATGCAAGTGTGATAAACAGGTATCGGGCGAGATTGTGATAATGTAGGCTAAAAAACAGGCCGCTGCCGCATGCGCAGCAATCGCAGTTTTCTCGCCCGCCTACGCTAGGTCCAAATTTCAACCTATTTGCCTGCCGAATGTTTATCGTTCAGTACACGATTATATATTGTCTTCACGCTTGCGCTTACTCATTTTTCCCAATGCTGAATTGAGAGCGGTCCATGATTCTAGGCTGTGTACGCCCCACTGCTCGTAACAGACTACATCAGCAAGGTCCATCCTTGGAAGCCATCCGGTCCGCTCGAGATCCGGCTTTTCTGCAAATTCGCTCACGTACCCAAGACACAGATACGCGACAGGCTTGACGTGTGCTGGTATTGCAAGTATTTTTTCAAGATCCTCGTTTGCAAGTATGCTCACCCAGCCGACTCCTACCCCTTCAGCCCTTGCTGCAAGCCAAAGATTCTGTATAGCGCAGGCAACGCTGTAGACTCCTGTTTCTTCTATAGACGTTCGTCCAAGAACAAAGGGTCCAAACCGCGTCGGGTCATAAGTCACACAAATATTGATTGCAGCTTCCAATATCCCTTCCAACTTTAGCGAAACGTATTGTTTTTGCCGCTGCTCGTTGCCGTCTAACATTGAAATCGAACGCTCGCGCTCGCGCAGAAATGATTCTCTGACCCTCTGGCGGATCCCAATGTCTTTTACCAGGATAAAATTCCACGGCTGCGAAAACCCCACTGAAGGAGCATGGTGAGCCGCGTTCAATATTCTGAGCAGGACATCGTTTGGTATTTCCCTGCCCACAAAGTGCGAACGGACATCCCTCCTTGAGAATATCGCTTTGTACAAGCCCTCTTTTTCACTGCCGCTTAGGCTGTCGTCAGGGGTCAATGCTGATTATTGGGCGCAAGTCCCATTATTAGATTTGCGCTCCTATCTGCTTTGGCAATGTTCCTGCTGGCCTTCTCCACGTTATCGTTGTAAAGGTCAATGCCCACGAACTTGCGGCCAAGCGACGTAGCGACAATGCCAGTGGTTCCCCTGCCGGCAAATGGATCTAGAACATAGTCACCCTTTTCAGTTGCAAATCTGACAATCACGTCGACTAGCTCTTCCGGAAATATTGCAAAGTGCTCGTTGCCATAATGTGCCTTTGTAGCGATCTCCCACACATTTGAAGGGTTCTTGCCGTGTGGATTGCAGACTGCAAAGATCGGGTAATGTTTGTGATCTCCTATCCTCCTTCGGGTCGCGTGACGCTTGAACTTGCGATAGCAAGTCGGGCAGAACTTTTCCGGATCGTAGCCGTAGGCTCTCGCAATTTCGGATGTCGTTGGGAGGTCTGAAAGCGGAGTTGAACTAGACGCGCTATGTATGACGTTTGCGATGCGCGCGATCTCATTTCTATCAGGGTTTTGAGAAGTGTACTGTACCATACCGCGTGGTGGAACTTTGTTGCGGCCTTCAGCTGCTTCATTGCCTTGCACTCTCACCGCGTCAAGATTTGCATATGAGCGGCGGTTCCTTGAAAAGAACAAGACGTATTCGTACGCTTGAGAAAAGTTATATTGCGAGCTGCTGCTGACGTTGTTCTTCTTGTACCAGACGATGTCTTCCCTGAAGACATAGCCGGCCCGCACTAGCCTCTCTGCGAGCCGATGCGGGATCCGAAGTTTTTCGTGCTGTCGTCTAGTATCGCCTATCACTATCCATAGGCTGCCGTCTTCCGTCAGTAGGTTCCGGCACACTTCAAAAACCTTGGTAAGTGAGTCAAGGTAACCTTCGGCCGACTGCTCCCTACCTATTTCATGATCGTTATTGCCGTAATGTCGGTGGCGGTAATACGGCGGCGAAGTAACGATTGCGCGAAACTTGCCGGCTGGCAGGCCCTTTACGATTTGGTAAGCATCACCACGAATTATCTTGAAGGACTCGCTGTCCAAATATTGCAGTAAAATCGCCGCAGGTAGCTCTTAACCTTATCTGTGGCTAACGGAGGTTAAAGGTGTCGAGTCCGATTCTCCACACCGGCATCAACGCCGCTGACAACGTTGTATTCCTCAGGCATGCAGCGATTGTCTTTTTGCACCCGAGGGGATCTTGTTCTGCAGACACAGCGTTTCCTCGTGATGCAGGACATCACGATCTCCATTTGGTAAGAAAATGAAACCACACGGAATATCAGGCTTGAAGGACATAGCAAGACCGCAAGTCCACAGCTGCTCAGAATCTACAACATATATTTGGGCAGCAAAAATTTGCTGTTAACGGGCAGGTGGTCTAGCTAGGTCATGATACCTCGTTGACATCGAGGTGGTCGGGTGTTCAAATCACCCCCTGCCCACTTCTAATTCTTGCGAGCTAGAAGTTTCAATACCTTTCCTGTCATAGAATCATGGTCATAAGGCTGCACCACTCCTACGATTAGAGTATCGTGATCGTTTAGCGGGAAAAACAGTCCATCGATATACTTGTAGTGGATCGTAATGAACCCAAGCTCGCCAAACTTGTCCTCATTGGCCTTTGTGGTCTTGACTATCATCCCAATTTGTGAAATCATGTGACGAAATTCATCTTTGTCTGGAGTCGGGCCGCCTGACTTCAGATTTGAACCCACAATCTTGTTATCTGACAATACCATTGTAACTTCTATGCTGCCGTGCAATTCAGCCACGGCCCTACAGAGCTCCTGATAGTTCATGCTCAAGGTTAGGAAAATGCGGCGAAGCATAAAATTTTAGTGATCAGGCCTTGTTGGTGCGGACGTTGTCATCCTCGTTTTGTAATCCGTGTGCATTCATGAAGACTGAATGCAATATTTATAATATCATTTTCATATGTTAGTAATAACTAATGTCTTCTCTTTAATATTTGGTTAATATTTGCAACTTAATTAAAGGAAGCCTTAATAATTTGGAAAGCAATAATAGCACATGATAAACGCGTTTGAAGATGAATCGCTTGGCTTGGAGCTAAAGGGCTACGGCTTGGTGGCAAATACTGCGTTGGAAACCAAGATTGCGATTTACACGCCCGAAATTGTCCAGTCGATTCTGACAGAAAATCCGGAGATCGTTGAACGCTGGCTGCTTAACCTGCACAGAGAATATATCAGCAAGAAAAAATCGTGCGACTTTGAAAACGATCCCGTTGCCTGCTTTACACTTACTCCCTATGAAGAATTTGAGAAGCACTTCAAGAGCTGGCAAGATGGTGGGATAATATCGATAACTCTGCCACACGAGAGGGTAATTTGGGTCAGCAAGAAGCCACTGATCTCTATTACTGCAGATTCCAAGATCAGCTACCTTGTTTGCAACAAGTGCCTTGCGTCTTTTACAGATCTTGACGAATTTGAAAAACACCGGCGACAAGAAAATGAATCCAAGCCCGTAGAAAAAAAGAAGTTGGTAGAAAATCGGGACTATGTACCACCCGATCCCTTTTCTTGGATTACTCCATAGGCTCGACACGGGCTCATTTTATTCCGTATTCAAACTTTCTAGTGATCTGCCGCGAGTGCGAGGGCCTCCAAGGACTAGGGCTGCGGACGCAAAACAGAACAGCGATATTACTATCATGATGTTCAGAAAACCAGCTGGCTGCAACAAAATAAAAATAAAGGGTCCGATAGAGGAGAGTGCTCTGCTTGTTCCTTCAATTGTTCCAAAGCCAAACGACCGTATTTTGGTAGGGAAAATCTCTGCAGTGTAAGCATAAAGTGTAGAGACGAGCCAGGCGTTTGCTGCAAAGGCAATAAGCCCTGCAACCACTAGGCCTGTGAAATCATTAATGAACAACCCTCTAAGAATAAACCCTAGCGCCATTATGGCTCCTGCTGCCGAAATCTGATATTTCCTTTCGATTCGTTCAGATACCGGAATAGACGCAAGCCCTCCAGCGACAAATCCTATACCGCTTATGATATTGATAGAGATCGATTCGGTTAAAGAATAGCCTTGGTTAATGTATTCTACGACAAGAAGAAGTGAAGCATATACAGGAACAAATACTAAAAACCATACTAATATCAACAATACTAGCCTGCCGGCAATAGTTCTATTCTTAAAAGAATTCAAAGCATTATTCTTGCTTTTCTTGATTGGAGGAGGATCAATCCCATCACTATTAGCTTCAAGCGGTGTCATCTTCAAAGATACAAGAATCGAGTTTGTCTCCGTAATTCGACCCTTGGAGAGGAGCCACCGCGGCGATTCTGGCATGTGAATTCGCAAGAGCAGAGAGAAAAAAGCGGCTACACCAGGAATTGCCATTACGATTCTCCATCCATCGATACCTGCTACCTGGCCCTGCTGGATAAGCATCAAAGAGATAGGACCAGAAGACGTCAAGCCTATCCAACCGAGCACTATTACAAATGAAGTATACCTTCCCCTTTTTGATTTTGGTGATAGCTCACCTATGTATGCGCTAGAGATCGCAATTTCAGAACCTATCCCTATCCCGGTCACAAGCCTAAAGAT
>DASYSB010000004.1:0-29004 GCA_036003785.1 Nitrososphaera sp. | reverse complement strand
CGGTGACAAGATTGCGAAAGGATTTGCCAGTTATTGACTTGAGCATGTATTCTACAGTTTTTTTTATTGCCGCATTGTAGGATTTGCGTATGTCAACCAGCACGCCATCGATGTCAAAGAGCGCGCAATCAAACATTACAGCAACCCTTCTACGCACTGAAGAAATTTGTCGTTCATTTCCCGGGTGCCGATGGTAATTCTCATGCAGCCCTTGTGGCCGGCGAGGTTGCCGAGTAACTTGACCACTATCCCGTTCTTCTTGAGAGCTTTAGAGATTGTCTGATAGTTCCTTCCAGCTTCTATAAAGAGAAAGTTGGTGTCTGATCTGAAGTTCTTGATGCCATCTATTTTGGCAAGCCTAGCAAAAACTCTGCTCCTTTCACTTCTTACCGCCTTTATCGTCTGCCTGACGTGGTCTGCACGCGCAAGGACGCCAGACGCGATCGCAATCGACAGTGTGCTGATCGGGTAAGGTGACTGTATAGTCGACCTGAACATGCGCGCAAACTTTTCATTCGCAACCATGTAGCCAACCCTCGCGCCGGCAAGCCCGAATGCCTTTGAAAGCGTGCGAAGCACAACCACATTGTCGCGCTTTATCGCGTCGGCCGACAGCGAGTAATCAGCAAAATCGACGTATGCCTCGTCTACCAGTACAAGTCTGCCCTCCAACGAATCAATAATGTCTATGGCTTGCTGCTTGTCGATCTGGTTGCCCGTCGGGTTGTTTGGAGAGCAGATGTAGACAAGATCAGATTTTCTAGCGCTCATTACAAATGCCTTTTTGTCAAGGGTAAAGTCGCGCTTAAGTGGAACCTGATCGACATTGATGCCGTGCAGCTCACACCTATTGATGAAATACGAAAACGTGGGCGCAAACACGGTCACGCTTCTGCTGCGAAGCGTCGACAACAACAGCTCGATTATCTGGTCAGACCCGCTGCCTGCCGCCAAGCACTCTACGCTAACGCCGGTGTATTTTGCAAGCTGCGAATAGAGCTCGTCCAGCTGGTCAAGGGGGTATTCCCTCAGATCCACCTGCCGCGCCGCTTCGGCTGCGACGCCTGCGACAAATTCTCTTTCAAGGACAAAATTTTCGTTCGAGTCGAGCTTGACTGTACCTTGTATTTTTTCTGGCTTGGTGTAGTGACCAAGCCTGTCGATCCTCTTAATGTTGTCGTGAAGCCGACTACTTTTCATCTTTCCTCGCCCTTACTGCTTCATAGTGGTTCAAGAGTCCTTCCGCAGACGCCATTTCTTTGACTGATCTATCCACTTTTGCAAGCCCTCCCTTGCTCACCTTGACCTTATTTACAATTTTGATAAAGTCTAGCACTGACAGCGATGCTCGAGATTTGCCAAATCCGAGGGTCGGCAGGACGTGGTTCGAGCCAAGGGAGTAGTCGCTTGCAGCTGATGGCGAATATTGCCCTATCAGGACGAGCCCCGCTGAATCTATTTTCTTTGCGATAGCATCAGCATTCTTACACATTATCTCAAGGTGCTCTGGCGCAAATTCGTTCACGAACTCAACGCAAGCACTTTCATTCTTGCAAATAGCGACAAAGCCGTTGTTCTGTAGGCTAGATTTTACAATGTCTGACCGCGTGATCTTTTCAACTATCAATTGGATTTGTCGCTGTACGTGCGACGCCAGCTTCTCTGATACCGTTACCAGACCGCAAATTGTATCAGTGCCGTGCTCTGCCTGCGAGACGAGGTCGACTGCAACAAGCCGTGGGTCTGTGGTTGCGTCGGCAAATACCAACAGTTCTGTCGGGCCGGCCACCATGTCCGTAGACACGGAACTCGAAGCGATCAATTTTGCAGCCGTTACAAACATGCCGCCGGGGCCAACAATCTTGCTCACCGGCCTGACTGATTCAGTGCCGTAGGTCAGAGCAGCTATTCCCTGTGCGCCTCCTGCCTTGTAAAACTCGTCGGCTCCGCAGATGTCTGCAGCTACCAGCGTTAATGGATCAATGGTGCCGTCCTTTCTTGGTGGTGAAATAGCTACTATCCTCTTTACTCCGGCAACTTTGGCCGGCACCGCGCACATTACTGCAGTGCTCGGGTAGCGCGCCCTCCCGCCGGGAACATAGCATCCAACGCTTGCAACAGGTTTTATCATGCGATTTATCTTTACGCCATCAGATGATACCGCAATCCCTTTCAGCCGCTTCAGAACTGCCAGCTCGCTTTTTGCCAATTGCTCTTTCATCTCCCTTACAGTCCTGACCTGCTCTTTCGTCACCTGGCTGTAGGCTTGCTTCATTTCTTGCTCGTTCACAACTAGCGAATCAAGCCTGACGCCATCAAATTTCGCAGTATAGTCAAGAACAGCCGAGTCGCCATGCTCCGCGACATTTTTCATTATTGCTTTTGCTTCTTCCAAAAGTGAATCCTGAATTGCAGTTGTTTTGCGGAGCCGCACGGCTTCAGTAACCGGGTCAGCAACATTGATTATCTTCATCAGGAATATCCGTCCAAGTTTATCTCGTCAAGAGGCAGTATCTGCTTCGGCTCCAGTACCACCAGGCCCTGCGCCAGCTTCCTCATCTTGGGCACTATTTTGATAAACTCGTTCTTGTCGATCACCGTGTTGACGCCGTACCATCCGTCCTCGGAAAGCGGGCTGACAGTAGGCCTCTTGAGGGCCGGCAATTCTTTCAGCAATTTGGGAAGGTTTTCCTTCTTGACGTTGACAAATATGTGGAGCTTTTTTCGCCCCTCGACGACACCTCTCAAAAGCGCTATCATGTCTGCTATTTTTTCGCGCTTTGCCGGGTCCTTGAGGGATTTCTTATTTGCGACCAAGACTGCGGTTGATTCAGCCACAGTGTCGATTATCTTGAGGTTGTTTTGCGCAAGAGTGGTGCCAGTCTCGGTGATGTCGAAAATCGCATCGACGTCCTCCGGCGGCTTGGCCTCTGTCGCGCCAAACGATAGGAATATCTCGATCTTTTTGTTTTCGCCCACCCTCATCCAAGGTGTTATTATCATGGGATCCGCGTTCCTGTACGCTTTTTTGTATGCAGCGCTTGACTTGAAGTGCATAGAGGCAGTGGTAAGGTATTCTGACGAGACTCTTAGAGTCCTATCCGTCTTTGCAAAATCGGCAATCATCTCGTCGAGATTCTTGTACGGGAAAGATGACGGCACCGCAATCACCTGCTTGACCCGCCCGATCTCGAGGTCGAGCAGGATTTCGACATCAGCCTTTGCCTCAAGTATCCAGTCTCTGCCGGTGATACCTACGTCATAGAATCCTTCCTGAACGTAGGTAGGGATCTCCTGTGGCCTCAAGATCTTTACATCGATCTCAGGGTCGCCCAGCTTGACTCTATATGTGCGCCCCCGGCCGCTCACATTCTGCCACGCCTGCTCCAGTAGCTTGAATGTGACTTCTTCGATGCTTCCTTTCGGTATTGCAAATTTCACCGTAGGCATTTGGTAATTATCAGCAAGGCGTTTTACAGGATATATATCTACTTGCCAAATTTCCTGCTGTGTAGCCTCATGTGGCCAGCTTGAATACCCTCTGCAGACAGCGCCCTAATTGCAGCCAAGTTCTGCGCGAGGCCGGCCGCAGCCATCGCCATCGCCAGCTCTTTTGCGCTTCTTGCTTCTAAAATCTGGAGCGCAAGTTTCGCAGTCCGGTGGGAGTTGATCACACCTCCTACAATTCCTACTGCAAGTGGCAATTCAATTTCGCCGGCAAGGTCGCCTTTCCTTGTCCTACGCCATTTTGTCAATGACCTGTAGGTGCCGTCCCTCGCAGCGTACGCATGGGCGCCGGCTTCTATTGCTCTAAAGTCCTGCCCTGTGGCAAGCGCAACGGCGTCGATCCCATTCATCACGCCCTTATTGTGCGTCACCGCTCTGTACACGTCGGAATGCGCAAGCGCGTAGGCATACAGGATACGCCTTACGATTTCGCTTCCGCCTAATTCGTCTTTATCAAATACCGCCCTGCACCTGACCATCCTTCGCGTAGCGTAATTCGATAATATCTTTAACACAACTTCGCCGCCGGTAATTTCTGCGACCTGCGGCGCTATCGCTTCGCACATTGTGTTTATCGCGTTTGCGCCCATCGCGTCTTTAGTATCGACAACAAGATCTACAATCATCATGTTGCCCATCTTGTTGGGACTAGTATCGCGCAGTTCCCTGACCTGAAGGTCGACAGCAGTTACTGACTTGCTCTTTGAATTGGCAATAGCTAGCAGCTGCTTCTTGCTCTTCAATATTTTTTGCATTGCACCTTTGCCAACACCGACAACCTGAACTTGACCTATCATGAGAGAATCATCAGCCTCAGCAGCGAACCCTCCATTTATTTTTGCAATCTTGGCAGCCTTGCTTGCAGCCGCGATGACTGATGGCTCTTCTATCGCCATAGGAATCATGAACTCCCTGCCGTTGATTACAAAATTGGTGGCTATTCCCATCGGTACAGACATGATGCCGATCGCGTTCTCTACCATCCTATTAGCGTCGTCAAAAGCAAGGGGCCTGAGCATCGCTTCAATGTCAGATATTCCAGTGACCTTTCTCAAATAGTCAAGGCGCTCATCCCTGCTCATTTCATAGAACTTTTTGTCCATTACTGCCACGATGCTATGGTTGGGTGATCTTTAAAATCTTGTCATCACCTTGCTCGGGCAAGGCTCTGCCGTCCCTGTTGCTCGTGGTGACATAGAGCGATCCGTCTGATGCTTCAACAATGTCGCGGATTCTGCCAAAGCCGGTAAGGATGTTTCTTTCAGAATCTGTCGGGAGCTCTACCAGCCGCAGTTGCTTCGCCTTCAAGGCCGCGAGCAGAATGTCGTTCTTGTAGCCCAGCCTGTCAGAACCTGCAATCGCAATCCCGGAAGGCGCTATTGCCGGGTTAAAGCAGACAACCGGCTTTTGGAAGCGCTGGGCGTTGCAGTCCTCAATGGGCCAGCCGTAATTTGCTCCGGGCTTGATGAGGTTTATCTCGTCGTTGCCTTCATCCCCGTGCTCGCTTGCGTACAGCTCGCCAGTCACCGGGTGCCACGCCAGCCCCTGTATATTGCGATGGCCGTACGAATACACCGGCGAGCCTTCAAATGGGTTGTCATCCGGTATGGTGCCGTCCGGGTTTAGTCGTAGAATCTTTCCGGCAAGCGAGCCAGCATTCTGCGCAAGCTCAGGCTGACGCGCGTCGCCTGTTGCTATGTACAACTTGCCATCAGGTCCAAACTTGATCCTGCCACCGTCGTTCCTGTCAGCAGCCGGGATTCCGTCAATTATTACTATTGAGTTTATGATCTTGTTGTCCCTTTCAGTGAGCATCAACACCTTGTTGAAGACGCTCGAGCCGTTAGAATACGTGTGGTAGACATAAAGAAGATGGTTTTCTGTAAAGTTGGGGTGGAGCACAAGCCCGAGGAGCCCGGACTCGCCGTTCTGCTCTACGTTGATAAACGCTGCAGGATCTTTGAGCAGCGTGCCATTCTCGATAACCCTTATCCTGCCAGACCTCTCCGTGAAAAAGAGCCTGCCGTCCTCTGCGACATCGATTGCCCAAGGCACCTCGAGGTTCTCGGCAAGTACCAGGACGCCCGAGCTGGTGTTATTGCCATTGTTCTGCCGGGGTTCTGGTATTGGAAGCGTAGTCTGCGACGGAGTGAAGAAAGCAGTTGCAGCCGCTGCTATGACTACAGCGGCTACTGCCACTATTACCAGCCGCCGCTCCTTCTCCATGGCTAGCGGTGAGCGAAAGGTGCATTATAATATATTGCTGCCGACAAATGTGAACATTTAAAATAGTAAGACCGAGAAGTGTATTGCAATGAATGTGTCGGAAATAATGGTCACTGACGTTTTTACACTTACAGCTGACGACACGGTTGCAAAGGCGTTGAACCTTATGGCGGACCGGTCAATCAACCAAGTGCCTGTAGTCGACGATGGCGGCAAATATGTCGGCATGATATTTGTGAAACAGCTTCTTAATTCTACCGCGCAACCTTCCTCGAAATTAAAAAGCTATATTGTCAACACATCATCGGTTGGGCCGGATCAGGACGTTGAAAAGGCTGCCCAGATGGTGATTGGCAGCGGGAACCGGGCTCTGCCTGTTGTTGATAAAGGCAGGCTTGTCGGTATCGTAAGCGAGACCGACCTTGTGTCGACTGCAGACTTTGGGCACGCAATAGTCGACGAGGTCATGTCAGGGGCAATTGTGATTGAAGAGGGCACGTCACTTGCCGACGCTGTCTCGAAAATGAGAAGGTACAACATCTCTAGACTGCCAGTGATAAACACAAAGGGAATGCTGCGTGGGACGCTCAGCATCATTGACGTTGGCAGGATAATCGCAACCCCCCGTGAGCGCACGAGCAAGTCCGCGGCAATCTCTGGCGGGACCGCTGCCATCATGGATGTCAAGGTAAAGGACATCACGAGAAGAGCCGTCTCTGTGGAGCGGGGCACCAAGCTCAACGCTCTGACCGATCACTTCAAGCGGAACGAAGAGGTTATAATAGTTGGCGACGGCAGGGCGATGGGCATCGTTACGCCCAAGGACGCACTTGAGCTGGTGCTGCCAAAGAAGAGTAATGAACCCGTGATACACATGGCGCACCTTGAGGATGGGCAGGACAGAACCGAAATCCAGGAGCAGCTGGCCCGCTTTTTGAAAAAGATCCAGGGCAAGCTTGGCGACATCCGGTCTGTGGTTGTGTATGCAGACAAGCACAAGACTCGTAAGTATTCGCTCCGGACACGGCTTATCACGTCAAGGGGCGTGATAGATGCAAAGGCGGTAGGCTATGACCCAACCAGCGCGTCAAAGGAGTTGATCGCACGGCTTGACCGGCGGATAAAGTCGGAACACAGCCAGCGGGTAAAGTACAAGCAGCATCGCGAATCTGCGAGAAGAGCATAATGGCGCGGATGAGGAGATTCGAACTCCTGATCGCCCGAGGGCGAATCGACTCTCAAGGCCGACGCATTACTGTGTTCTTTTTGCAAAAAAGAAGAAGACCACTCTGCCACATCCGCACAGCAAGTTTTTCTCGGTTTCTTATTATTATACGTTAGTAGATATTGAGGCAATTGGTCGAGAGATGATGTAAATGTTCCTATCACTAAATCGCTAGATCAAGTCAAAATCCTCGTGAATCATTATTGGGGAATTTTCCAGGTGTTAAACTCTAGCACAGACGGAATATGCTGCCGGAGACGCACCGCTACACAGTATTAGTGGCCAAGTTCGAGTAGCACGTATTGAATGAATACTCCAAGGGCGACAATTAAGGTTGCACAAAGGAGAATCTTTCTGCCGGAGACATGGTCTCTCTTAACATTAGGGAGAGGCGGAGATAGAGATATTTTTGTCAATCCAGGTCCTTCAATTCAGACAGTCATCAAGCATATAGACCTCAGTCAGTATATGTCCCCTCCAGACAAAATTCCTATAGTGAAAGAACTGATTTTCTCCAATCTAGGTAACACGTCCTCATCTAAGGGCACTATCGGCAACACGGAGCACTGTTCAATGTGCTTGAAATTCATGTAACATTTTTCTGGTAGTTAGCACCACACTTTCTAAATAAGCACACCAATATTGGCCTTCTGTGGCAAGGGCGATGTCTCTGGAAAACTCCCACGAACAGTGTTACTTAATGAGCGAACTGGAATCACTCGGGTTGTCCACTATTCGGTTAAACGAATTTAATGACAACATTGAGCTTCGTAGCTTGATCACAAGGATAAAGGAAAGGTTCTTGGATGAATATCATTCCTCCCGTGTTGCCGATGGTACTGCTCTATGAACTTGAATATAGAAAACACGAATTGAGTAGTAAGTCAACTAGAATTTGCCGAAAGTTGTATAGCTAGGTACGACAAACGTGAAAACAGCTCCATGCAACACTTGCATCAATGCAGGAATTGCGGCTGCCTGTATAGCCACGAAATTAAACATGATCACTTGTTCCATGAGGGTGTTTGTGAAAAATGTTCTGACTTCATCTTGAAAAGTAACGCTCAGTGAGAGTGCTTATTCGGGTACTTAACCTGCCTTTGCAGTCCTTTCCAAAGCTAAATTGGGGTCAAAAATCTTGTTTCCCGTATATCACAACTGTGCTCCAGCAACCGGGACACAAGCGCAATCTAAAGAGAGAATCCGCTTGTAGGTTGAGCAGTATCAACCTGCTTTGTATATTTACCTATTATCTGATATTTCTTGACTAGGCGGCTCTGCTGAAGATCTAGAAACTCTTTGTAATACGCCAGCGCTTTTGGAATGGTAGTTGAGCGGCTCTTTGGGCCCATATAGACTTCTCTTTTTTCTCGAGTTTCTGGATCGTAATACCCAAAATACACGTATTCATGGCCCTTAACGCGCTTGACAGTCATTGGCAATCTAGCAACACACTCTGCACTGTTGCGTATTGCTTTTCTTAAATGTAATTGTCTGTTTAAGTTTGACAGTTATACCATACATTAAGGCAATCCAGACCTTGTTTTTAAGGAACGTTTGACACGGTGCTTTTTCAGCGCGATCACGAGAAGCATGACCATTCTCATTCAAAGATGTTGAGAAACCGGATCGAACGTTTTGTCAATTAGCTGTGACCATTTTCCACGATTGCTGGTCAATTAATCCGGCGCCTTCCTAATCTATAGCAGATGACAACAATCGTAGGCATCAAGACTAATGAAGGAGTCGTGCTGGGATCTGACAAAAGGGCAAGCAAGGGTTTTTTCATTGGCTCAAAAATAACGCAAAAGATAGCAAAGATAGACGACACACTTGCGGTGGCAATTGCAGGGCAGCTATCAGACGCCGAATATTTGATCAAGATGGCCAAGGCAGAGCGCAAGTTGATCGAGCTGCGGAGGGGATTCCCGCTCACTGTCAAGGAATCCGCTAGGCTGATCGCCAATCTTGCATATTCAGGCATGAAGAACTACCAACCGTATTTTGTTGAATTGCTAGTTGCTGGAGTCGATCAGGACGGGGGACACATTTATGCGGCAGATATGAGCGGCGCCATAACGAGCGAAGATTTTGCGTCTTCCGGGTCTGGCTCGCCCATAGCCTATGGAGTCCTCGAGAGCACATACCACAAAGACGTCACGAACGAGGAGGCAAAGCAGATCGCCACAAAGGCAGTATCTGCAGCGATGGAGCGCGACCCGGGTTCCGGAAACGGCATTGATGTATTGGTGATCCCGAACCTGGTAATGGAGGTTGCAAGGTAAATGGCCGAGGCAGGAAACTACGGAACGCGGTACCCATATTTCTATGGACCAGAAGGCCGGTTGGTATTGGTTGACAGTGCGCTTGAGGCAGTAAAAAGAGGATCAACGACAATAGGCATCAAGACGCCGGCCTTTGCGATGCTCGCAAGCCACATCAAGCCAGTCAGGCCGCTGATAGATCCGGCTGAAAAGATATTCACAATAGACGGCCATGTTGGCGCAACCGGCTCTGGGTACATCGGCGACATTCTGCAACTCATCGAAGAACTGAGGCTTGAGGCGCAAAAGCACAGGCTCAACTTTGAAAGCCCGATCGATGTCGGATCGCTTGCAAAGCACTTGGGATCATTCCTGCACAACTACACAATATATGCAGTAAGGCCGCAGGCGGCTTCTGTTATTGTAGCCGGCGTCGACCAGACTGGCTTGCAGCTCTATCAAGTGGATCCAAGCGGCACGTTCATGCGTGGCTCTGGCTTTGCGATCGGGCAGTCGTCTGACATTGCGCTAGACGTGGTGCAGCGGGAGTATAGCGGCGACATGAGCATGGAGCAGGCAGTGGCGCTGAGCAACAAGGCAATAGAAAAGGCACTGGGCGAACGGCCTGTAGTCGAAATAGGCGTGGTCAACGCGCAGGATGGGCAGTTCCAGAAACTGCACTAGCTATTTTTTCGCGGCTAGCGGCTTTATTTCTGGACTCTTCCACTTGTTGGCCCAACGGGCCAATTCTTTTATTATCACCTCAAGCTCTTTTGCCTGAGGAGTCATGCTGTATTCTACCCGTGGGGGCACCTCTGGATAGATCTTTTTTGTGACAAGGCCTTCGCGCTCTAATTCTAACAAACGCTCTGACAATACGGTACTGCTGATGCCTGCAAGCGATCTCTTCAGCTCGTTAAACCTGATGACTTCTTTTGTGCTGAGGTTCTTCAAGATGTGCAGCGACCACCTTCTTCCAAGCACTTCCCATACGCCGACTATTGCGCAAGTGGCGCCCTTACCGTCCATTGGTTCTTCTGGCATACCTGGTAGTAATTACTGACTTACTAATAAAATTATTGCATGGATTAAAGAAGGAGAGGGGAAATCAGAATATTCCTAAGAATTTTCCTTTTTTCTCCTTTACTGGTTCTACTTTAGCTTCCAATTGCAGTGACGCAAACTTGCCTTCCACGCCAGTCAATACGATCATGACTTGCGCTTTGCCCCTGAACTCGGGGTTTACTCTTGCGCCCCACACAATCCTGACATCATGAGGAAGTGTCCTTGTAACCAGCTCGCCGGCGCGCGTGACTTCTTCCAGAGTGACATCATTGCCTCCTGTTACGTGTACCAACGCTCCTTGGGCCTTTGACATGTCCTTTATGTCCAATAGCTGCGATTCAAGCGCCATTCTGGTTGCCTGTTCTATGCGGTCCTGACCGTCAAAGGTACCAACGCCGATAGCTGCAAGTCCCCTTCCTTCCATTATTGCACTGAGATCCGCAAAGTCGATGTTGATCAGCGAAGCGGTGGTGATAGTCTCTGTGATTCCCTTGATGAATTGCCCGACGAGTTCGTTGGCAACGCCAAGTGCCTGTTGCAGCGGCAGGTTGCCTGCAACCCGTGTCAACCTGTTGTTGTCGATCGCGACAACCGTGTCGCATGATTTTTGCAAGTTAAGAAGTGCTTCCCTCGCCATCGCATATCGATGCCTTTCGACCGCAAACGGAAGAGTAACTACTCCGACTACCAGAGCGCCGGTAACTCTTTTCAGTTCGTCCGCAAGTACTTGGATTGCTCCCGTCCCTGTTCCTCCGCCAAGACCGGCACATAGAAAGATTATGTTTGAGCCTTGCACCTCTTTTGTCACTTCAGTAATACTTTCCCGTGTTGCTTGCATGCCTTTCTCAGGATAACCGCCGCAGCCTCTTCCTTGGGTAAGCCTTGGGCCTATCAGGATCCTTCTATCTGCTTTGCTTATACCAAGATGAGCAGCGTCTGTATTTACCGCAATCAATTTCCCTCCGATGAGTCCCTTGACTTTTATCCACGACACTATGTTGCTTCCAGCGCCGCCGGCTCCGATGACAGAGATCTGCGGTTTTGCCATCTCCATAGCTGCTCGAAGTGTTTCATTTTCCATTATTGATTCTGGTGTTCGCGTGTTGTTACTTCCAAAAGAGTTACTATTCTCCGGGTATGCCATGTATAGAAGCAAGATTGTAGAGTTATCATTTCTAGTATGTAGCTGACTGGACATTACTTGATTATGGCTAGCGTCGGAGGAATATTCGCATATCATAACCAAAACATTTTAATTGGTTTTATCAAAGTCGGATTACGTGCGCCCGGGTAGTATAGAGATACCTGGTGGCTTTGAGTGAGATACCAGAATCGTACAATCCGGTCCAGTATGGGGGACTGTCACTCCTTCGACCCGGGTTCGAATCCCGGCCCGGGCGCTTTACATTTTCAACTAGATTTTCTTCAGCTTCTTTTCAATCTTATTCATCCGTGAAGGCAATTCCAGCTGGAGAGTGCGCAGCACAAACGAACTAGATTGGTGGAATACACGCGAATACGCGTCAGAAAAGGGCTGTAAGTTGCTCACGCATCCTGTCGTTTGCAACTGCAATGTATGAGAGCTTCGTCTTGACATCAAGATCTGATTCGAGGTCCGAGCCGTCTGCCGAATACACCTTGGCGCCAGCTTCCTTTGCAATCAAATACCCGGCTGCAATGTCAGTTGGCCGGATCTTGTTTCGCAAATCAATGTAGGCGTCCAAGAACCCTCGTGCAAGGAAGCACATTTCAAGCGCGTTTGCGCCAAACTGCCTGGTATGATCTGCCTCTGCAATGATTGGTGCAAGGCGCTCGATAACCGGTGGCTTTACTCCCGAAACGTTTATTCCTATTGTAGGATCTGGAGGACTCTCCTTCTTGGCTGATATTCTCTTGCCGTTGAGGAAAGCGCCCTTGCCGCTTGAAGCGTAATAGAGGTCTCCTCTTGCAAGATCGATGATTGCTGCGTCAGTGATGGTGCTCAATCGAAAGTCAGTGGCGTACGCGATAGAACAGCAGTAGAACGGTATCCCACGTACTGCATTCGTCGTGCCGTCAATCGCGTCCATGATAATGTAGTCGCGACTGCCCTCGATCCTACCACACTCTTCGCCAATTATAGTGGCATCAATGCCATGCCTTCTGACGATGTCGATTACCGTCTTTTCGGCTATCAAGTCGATCCTGCGTGACACGTCGCCTCCTGCGCCCCTGCCCATCTGCCTGCTTGCCCGGCCGGTCCCGGCTAGGCCCTTGGTCTTGGCATGGACCTGCCTGCACGCCATCTTTAGAACATCTACTATCATTCTGCGCAAGCACTGTTCAGGGTGGACTCAATAAAAGATTATGTCCTCGTAGAGGCTTGACCCAGAACAATCTAGCTTCTGATATTTAATTCCTGGCGACACTGATTTAATGATGCTACACTGTCCTGATTGCGGCTGCGAAATGTTCCAGCGCACTGTTGTTACAAGGCTTGGCGACGTCGACGGTTGGAGCTGCATCTTGTGCAGAGCATTTTACAAGATCAAAGAGCTAAAGAAGGCTATCCTTACTGTCTAAAGTTATATCATAGAAAACCGATTATTTGCTATTGGAGTCCGTGGCAACTCACTCGCACAACTATGATGCTGGCCTGATGGAGCGGTTGCTCTTCCGAGTTGCAAGAAAGTGGGTTGCTGGCTACAGCGCAGACGAGGCATTGGTGGCTGCGCTTGATTCCAACAGCCGTGACATGTCTGCCATTTTGAACTTTCTTGGCGAGGACGTCACCGATGAAAAAATGGTGGATCAAACAGTAAGGGAATACCTGTCATTAATGGACCTGATGAACAAAAGAAAAATAAACGGGTGCGTCTCGGTCAAGCCTACACAGCTCGGCCTTGCAATTGACTTCAGAATGTGCCTGAAAAATTTTGAAGAGCTAGCTGCCAGAGCTAGGAAGCTTGACCAATTCATGTGGATCGACATTGAGGGCATCAAATTCACCGAAGACACGATAGCGATCTATCTGAAGCTTCACGAGCAGAACGACATGACGGGCGTAGCTATACAATCGTACCTGCGTCGGAGCGCAAGTGACCTTTTGCACATTATCGAGCACGGCGGCAAAGTGAGGCTGGTCAAGGGCGCGTACCACGAGCCTGATGAGCACGCGTTTTCTACAAAGGAAGAAGTTGACGCGAATTACGTTAGGTTGATGAAAATGCTCTTTGAGGCCGACTGCTATTTCGCTATTGCTACACATGACTCGAAGATAATCGAAGAAGCTATCAGGCTGAGCAAGAATTCAAGGTTCGAGTTCCAGATGCTAATGGGAATCCGAGACGAGCTGAAAAAAGATCTTGCCGCAAAGAAATTTTCAGTGGCCGAATACATCCCTTACGGCAACCAATGGCTTCCCTACTCTGTGCGCAGGATAAGGGAACGCAAGCGAAATCTGCTCCTCCTGGCAAGGTCTCTCATTCAACAGTAGACCAGGTTTTCAATGATATAGGCTTTTAATCCATCATTGTGGAATTATAAGGTATTGACTAATGACTCCAGTACTCCTGCTAGTATAGATGACCAGATTGCTTATCACAAGGAAATGGAACATGCAGCGATCAGAGCAGGAGATTTTACAAAAGCAGAACACCATAGAAAAATGCAGGAAATTTGCCAGGGCTTAAAAGAAAAACAGCAATCATACAAAACTCCAGAACAGATATCAGATGAGGATTACAAAGTAGGACCCACAAGTGCCGATAATGAGAGAATGCCAGAGTAGGTCAAAGGAAAGAATGCCAATTTGCCATCATGTCCTTAATTTGTAAGAGAGGTTCATACTTCTCGGATATTGTCCAGAAAACTAATCAAATGCTCATTAAATTGGGTTGGATTTTCCAAATTGCTCATATGCGCCGAACCATTGATCAAATGAAGTTTGGAATTACGAATCTCCTCATGCATGCTCTTGGCGGCGGCCGGTGGCGTAACTGCATCATGTTCGCCTACCAATAAAAGTGTGGGAACATTAATTTTGGAAAGAGCGGCTGTAGTGTCGGTTCTTCCGGCCATTGCAAGCAATGCTCCACAAATACCGAGCGGAGAATTTGACAGAATTGTCCTTCTTAGTCCATCAACAATATCAGGTTTGGTATTGAAAGTTTCAGTGGCAAACACCGCCTTCAAGAATCCTTCCGCATATCGCTCAACTCCATCTTTTTTTATTTGTTTGATGGCATTTGCGCGCCTTACTTTGGCTTCATTGGAATCAGCCACAGACATTGTGTCGCACAAGATTAATGCAGTGAAGCGATCCGGGTTTCGTTCAATAGCTCTCAGAGCGATGTATCCGCCCATTGAAAAACCACAGAGTATAGCTTTGTCTATTTTCAGGTGGTCAAGTAGTGCTATCAAATCATCAACAAATAGCTCAATAGTATATTGTCCATCCCCCACATCGCTGCGTCCGTGCCCACGGAGATCGGACGCAATAATGCGTAGAGTATTCTTGCCATCTTGTAGCATCTTTATCTGTTCCTTCCACATCTCTGAACTGAAGGGAAATCCGTGTACAAGTACAATGGGTATCGATTCTGATCTCCCTACGTCAATATAGTAGAGATTTATTCCATTGATGGATGCAAGCGTATTATTTCACCAAGTCCATTAACGAATGAGCCTCATTAATTCTTTCACGCCCTCCATGCTATTATGGAGATCGTCTAACTTTAGAATAGTCTCTTCTTTGACAACCAAGGTCTCAATAATCTCGTAACAGAAGGCATTATTACATAAGTCATAAGCAGAACCATAATTACCACACCTGCTAGGGTGCTTAACAGAACTGGAAGGCTCGCAGTTGCATTCCGTATCTGCGGAAGCAAGGTGGATACTAACACAAAAATGACGCCTGTAACGATCATTGCCATCTTGTAGCGCGGAGGCTGTTGTAAAGCAGCTGCTGACACATTGCCAGAATTAGGAGTAAACCAGAACTCTAGCCCGCTCTGCTTCTCTACTGTCGGCTCACCTTCGGTCACATCCTTGCTTTTCTCAATCCATTGTCTCCGTATTTCCGACTTTTCCCATTTTGCTAGATTTTCAAGCGTGTCGAAGCGGAAGATTATGATATACTCTGGATTTGACATATTCGATGGACGGATTATGTTTACTCCCATGTGCCCCTCAAACTTCATGGCTTCGTGGATTATCCCGTCCATCCATTCCTCAAACTCATCAATCTTGCCCTTCCGTGCTTTTCTGGTTACAATAACTGTGACTGGACCGTTATTCTCATCATCAGTATGACCGTTGGTGTGATGCAGAACCATATGAGGTGCTTGTCATGATACAATCTTGTTCTTACGGGTATCGCTTGGATTAATTCATGGTGCGATCTAGTCGCACTCGGTTGATGCCTAGTGTTTTTCTTAGTTCCTTAGAGCGGTTTCTCACAGTCACTTCTGTAACTCCTGCCGCGGCTGCTATCTCCGCTTGTGTCTTTGGCGACTTTGCTGTTAGGTTCACAAGATATAGTATTGAAGCCGCCATACCTGTTGGATCCTTGCCCGCCAGAATATTCCGTTTTCTAGCCTGCTCCAAAATTTCAAGTGCTTTACGCTTTGCCTTTTCATCAAAGTTTAGGTTATTCGCTACTCTGATTATGTACTTTGCAGGATCAATCAATGGAACTTTGATGTCAAGCTCGGTTACAATTCGCCGGTAAGATCTGTATGCCTCTTTGGGTTTAACGTTGCTGCTTTTAGCAATATCATCAAGTGTTCTTAAAACTCCTGATTCCCGGACCGCCACATATATCGAAGCAGCTAGCACCGAACCTATGGTGTCGCCCCTGATAAGGCCCCTTTCCTGAGCCTTTCGGTACACATACGCCGCCTTTTCAGTTACATAATCCGGTAGGCTCAGCCTATCTTTTAACTTGGAGAGGACGGTAAAAGCCTGCTGTAGGTTTCTCGCTGTTGGCGAGTGGCTAGTACTTCTGCTATTCCACTTCCTGAGTCTTTCCATCCTTATCTGAGTTGAGGGGCTGATTCGGGTACCGGATGCATCGGTGCTCTCTTTGCCTATCACCGTGGACAGTCCCATATCATGAAAGGCTAAAGATGAAGGAGCCCCTGTTCGTGCTTTATCTGCATCCTCTTCCGATCCAAATGAGCGCCATTCTTTTTCTTGTGATAATACGTTGTCAGAAACTACCTCGCCGGTATCCATACGGATTAATTCCCCAGAATCTGGATCGCTAATTAATGCGACTGAATTTGAGCGTGATTGTTTATTTGTCACATGAATATATGGCGATTGTCCTATTTAACTTTGGTAGCAATTGCCTACTTAGTAGGTTAACAATACCTTTCTAGGTAAGTCCGAACTGACTTGCTGGATCGTTACTCAACAATAGTTTGGCTTTGCTCGTGCATGAACTGCGTCAAGTAGTGTGGCCCGCCCGTTCCCCTGCCAGTAGTTCCCGAGTCCTTCCATCCGCCAAAGGGCTGGCATCCGACCATCGCGCCGGTAGTCGCGCTCGCCTGCCTATTCACATAAACAACGCCGGCTTCGATGCAGTCAAGGAACTCTGTGATCTCCTCCTGCTTTCCGCTGAAAATTCCGGCAGTCAGACCATAGTCGGCTGCGTTTGCAAGCTTCATCGCGTCGTTGAACTTGTCGTAATCAGCCACGCACAAGATGGGCACGAATAGTTCCTCCTTGAATAGCCGGTGCTTCTTGGGCAGGCCGGCAACAACCGTAGGCTGAACGTAAAAACCGTGCTTCAGCTCGCCGTCTTTTCTGGCAGAGCCGCCAACCAAAACCTTGCCATCCCTGTCTGCTATCCTGATGTACTGCTGGTATTTTTTGTAAGCATCTTCGTTGGCAAGCGGGCCGACAAAGGTGTTGGGGTCAAGTGGGTTTCCTATCGGTAGGTTCTTTGTCTTTTCAACAAGCTTCTTGAGAAATTCGTCTTTTACTTTCTTGTGCACATAGACGCGCGAGCACGCACTGCACTTTTGCCCGGAATAGCCAAATGCAGCCTTGAGCACGCCGTCGACTGCCTTGTTAATGTCCGCGGTCTCAGTCACTACCGCTGGGTTCTTGCCGCCAAGCTCAGCTATCAGCGGCCTGGGTCTTGTCTTGCTGAACTCTTGAGCCATCCCATAGCCCACTTCGCGAGAGCCGGTGAACACAATGCCTGAAACATCCTGGTTGCTTACAAGCTCGCCTCCCACCTTGCCGCCAGGGCCGATCACCAGATTAAAGACCCCGTCTGGCAAGCCCGCCTGCTTGAATATCTCGGCAAACTTGCACGCAATTATCGGGGTGTTGCTTGACGGCTTAACCACCACGGTGTTGCCGGTAATGATTGCGCCGGTGCTCATGCCGACTAGGATAGCAGCAGGAAAGTTAAATGGTGCAATGACTCCCCAGGTGCCATAGGGCTTCATCACGCTCCTGCTCTTTTCATTTGGCTGGGCGCTTTTCATCACTGTTTCAAAGCCTTTGTTCTTCTCCATTTCCTCGGCATAATAGCGCAAAAAGTCAATAGCTTCGTCGACATCTGCGATGGCTTCATAGCGGTTCTTGCCGTTTTCATACGAGATCCACGCAGCGAGTTCGAACTTGCGCTGGCTCATGATGTCTGCCGCTGATCGGCATATCCGCATGCGTTCCTGATAGCCAGTCCGGCCCCAGCTCTCAAACGCCTTTTTCGCTGCTGCCACCGCCTGCTTGACGTGGCTTGCGCTTCCGACCGGAAGATGACCAAGCACTATCCTGGTGTCTATTGGAGAGGTGTGGGCTGTGGTAGTTGGTGTCCTAACCTCCCTGCCACTTATTATCATGGAATATTTCCTACCAAACTCTGACCTCACCTGTTCTAGCGCCTTCTCGTACCTGTCATGGAACTGCCCTTCCGCCTTCTCGGTCATGAACCGGCGCACAGTGTGCTCATTTTCAAACATCTACAACTGATATGGTGGCAGAACCTTAAAAATCATGAGTGACAGAAAGGAATACTAATTACTTTTGCCTATCATTGTATAATGAGTGCCATAAGCAGCAAATCGCGGCTAGTGCTCTTTCTGTTGGTAATCATTGCGCTGGTCTTTTTCATAACCAGCTTTGTCGCCGCTGCGTTCACAAACAGTGTCATCAGCAACAGCCAGCAGACTAGCTCGCAGGTCAGCTGCACGATAGTACGGACCGGCGAAGAAAGGGTGTTTGGTGATTGCAGCTCCTAGTGCCTTAATCGATTCCACGCCAACGTTGCTGCGAGGACAGCTGCGGTTAGAATTGCCGGCAGGGGGAACTCTGGTACTGCAGTCGTGCCCTGTATAGTGATTTCTTTCAGGTCATGATCATATTCTACTGCAATCGTAGAGTATGTCTGGTTCTCTGTCACGATGACGCCTTCTGCCAACCTGCCGTCAAGGCTGATTGCAAAGGGGCCGGACATGAATTCTTTTGGAATTGAAAATTCTGACTTGCCTGTTGCATCCTGCACTCCTTCTAGATTGATTCTTATGCTCTTACTTGGTGGATCAAAAGTTCCATCTAGTACGCGCGAGTTTGTCTGCAGGCCGACATCATACTGCCTGTCTTCGTGTTCAAAAATGATTGTCCCTGTCCTCATAAGCACTGTTTCGACTGATGGAGAAAGCGGCTTTTGCGCTATTACGGCCCCGGCTATTTTGATAGCCGGCATCTTCTCCAGCTCGACTGTGACATTGCTCTTTGCAGTGGTACTTTTGTATCCGTCTGCTGATACTGTAATTTCATCAAAAAATGATCTTGTACTGTTGTCTTTGAGAGGAATGCTCAGTTCATATGCTCCATCCGGGCCGGTCTTGGTTGCAAATAATTCTGCACCGGAGATAGCGCTGGCAAAGCTTGGGACTACCGATGCATTCTCGATGGGCTTGCCGCTGCCGTCTGTTACTTTGCCCTGTATTGTAATTATTTCGTGAAAATTGAGGACGATGTTTGCCGGACTGCCGCTCTTAACTTCGAGAGTGCTGCTGACTGGCACACTGCCAAAAGATGCAGTAACGACAAATGTCGCGTCGGCGATGCCATTGTCAAGAGTAAACTTGCCGTCCTGATCGGTTTTTGCAGTAGCAATGCTGGCAGCAAGGAAGCGAGCAAGCTGCGTGTCGTCCACATCCAGGCTCTTTGATATTGCAAAGATCGTGGCATTTGCAACCGGGGTGCCGTTTGCTTCAACCACCCTTCCGCTGATTGTGCTGGACTTGTGCAGCACAAAATCAGTTGCCTCTTCTACTGGCACCGTTACGGTGCTGCTTGCAGGGGCGTACCCCTTGCTGAAAAGTGACGGGATGACGATGGTGTATTTTCCTGGGGCCAGGTCGTTGTCAAGTACGTACTTCCCGTCAGAGTCTGTTATTGCTGTGGTTTCGGCCATGTCGCCATTACCTTTGAATGCAAATACTGCGACTCCCGGCACAGGGTTGCCGGCGCTATCTGCTACTCTGCCCGATATCATATGCGAACTTTTTAGCTGCATATTCAGTGTGGTGAGCTTGCCCTGCTCCAGCTGCACTGTAGAGACGTGCGACAAGTATCCTCCAGCCTGCGTTTTGAAGAGGTTGGGGATCTTGTTCTCAAGCGGATAAAGCTCTGTATTGTTGAGAAGATATTGCAGTCTGGCAATGTCAATTCCGGGCTTGAACGCGTAGATGTCATGCTGGCCAGTCTTCAAGCCGGTGTCAAGTACGAAAACTCCGTCGTCCATCGTAACATCATAGTTGGCCGAGTGCGGGCTCGATGCTGCAACTACTATGCCCGGGATTGGGCTCCCCTGTTCGTCGGTGACGCGTCCAGATACCATAGCTGATGGCTGCATAAAGATCGTCAGGTTTCTTGATACGCCGCTCCCTCCAACCGCTATGCCTTCCGATGACGCCACAAAGCCTGGCGCAAACACCGTTACATTATAGGTGCCGGGCTGAAGGGCTTCATTTAGCTCAAACTGACCGGACCCGTTTGTCGATATATAGGGTGCTGAAGTTGACAGCAGCCCTGTCGTTTCAAGCGCCATCTGTACGTTGGAAGGTGAACCGCCAGTAGCAATCATTGACTGGAGTATCAGGTCTTCCTGCTCGCTAACCACCACAAGAGCATTTTTTACAGGAACGCCGCTCTGAGCGCTGGCAGGCACGATGACGGTTAACGCTAGCGCTAGGACAGCTAGCGCAAGTCTTTTCACTTGTAAGAATTATCAGTTGCAGTTATAAGGAAACCCGAAAATTCTTCTATGTCACAGAGCAACCGCGACAAATGATCTTGCTCTTGATGAGACCTTTTTTCTGTGAACAGTTGTTGCATACCTTCCTGTTGCATATGCTGCACACGCCGCTATGGCCAGCACACGCAGGAGATCTACATATTTCACACCTGACATAGTGAGCGGCACAAAATGTAGAAGTGCAAATGTAGCATATTGCGCGGTGCTCCATGCACGCAGGCTCGAGACACAACTTGCAGTATGCAAGGTGGGTGCTGCAGAGCAAGTTGCCGCAACTGCATGCAGATCCTTCCGCAAGTTCCACGGAGCATGACGAGCATCTGCCCCACGTCCCCTCCCCGGTGTAGGCACTCCACATCACGTCACCATAATGCTCCTTTGACTCGTTAACCAGTATCCTAGCTCGATATACTGTCTCAACGAGCCAGCCTGTGATGCCAAAACTTGTCTTGCTCTTGACATTGCCAAGCGCCTGATGGAACCTGTCTTTTTCTTCCTGTTCGATCTTTTTCAGCTCGTCTTCAAGCGCCTTTCTGTTGGTATCCAGCTGCTCTATATTTCTCCTTGTTGACACAATCTTTTGCTTCTTTGTATCGATTCTGTTTTCTGTCGATATCAGGCGCGCCTCGAGGCTCTTTTTCTTCTTGCTTTCCTTCTTTAACCCCTTGTACAGCTTTTCATATTCTTTTACGGTGTCAATGTATGTGTTGATTGATTGCTGCAGTCTTGCAACATTTGCATCAATGTCGGCAATCTTGGCACGCGGCTTTTCTGATTTTGCTGTAATATTCTCTTTTCTTTTTTCTTCGATAAGGATGTCAAACTTGTGCTTGAGCTCTTTTTCCATTACGTTCACTGCCTTTTGGATCTCACCCTTCCACATCTCTGCTTCCTTGCGCGTTTCTGCAGGGACTAGCCGATGTGAAGTTATAGTGTGCTCTGGCAGTTCAACAAGACCATCACCAAGGGCAGCAAGTTCAGTTATTTTGTCAAGCGATTGTTTTACGTAACCTTTGTCAAAAACCGAGGCGTTCAGCTCAAAGACGGCGTAGAATTTTTCCTCTGGCTCTGCCGACAGCACCTTGACCGACTTCAGGTTACTGCCAAGTTTGATAAAGCTGGACAGGTTCTTTGGTTTGAATTTCTTTTCCAGCAGGAGAAATGTTTCGTCTTGGCTTGCTGCAAGTACTATTGGGTTTTCATGTGCTACAACAGGTAGGAGCTTTGCTAGTTTTTCCGGCTCTTCGACTTCTTCTTCAACTGCAGGCCCGCTTTCTTCCTCCTTTTGTTCCACAACAGGTTCACTTTTCTTGAACTGGGCCATCAGCTCGGCTATCTCGCTGTTCTCAAGTGGCCCTCTGTGGTACGTCAGCGTCCACCTTGATTTGATGACGCCTCTGAACTTCGGGTCAAAAATGTTGCAGAAAAATTCGCCCGGCCGCAGCCTTGCGATCTCTCTTTCTGCATCAGAATCAAGCTCGAGTCCCACGCTTACGCGCTGGATGTCGCGCTGCGCACCAAGCCTTCCGATAAATCGGACGTTCGCATTTGAGATCACCTTGTAGTCAAGGTCGACAGCATTCTGGCTTGCAAGCAGCATGCCCAAACCAAACGCTCTTGCCTGTTTGATCAGTAACAACAGCAGTTTTTTGGAGGGCGGCTCCCTAACAGGTGGACAGTAGCCGGCAATTTCATCGAAATATAGAAGGTAGCGCAGCGTTTGCACGCTGCCCTGCTTGATTAGCCACTGGAACAGTTGCTGCAGTATCAGCTCGACAAACAGGTGCTTTTCCTGCTCTGACTGGATATTGCGAAGGTCTAGGATATTGATTGACGGGCTGCCGAAGATCTCTGAAAAATTGATTGATTCAGCCGACGACCATGATCGCAGCTTTGGATCTGATATGAGCAGGTTTATCCTTGTTGCAAGATCTTTCCTTTCCTTATCAGATATCACCTTGGACACAGGGAGCGAGCCAACATAGCTAAAGGATGGACTTTCGATATTTCTGATGAGATCCTTTACTGTGAGGTTATCGCCGTTTTTCCATTCATTCTCAAGGGTCGCGGAGACAAAGGTTATCTGCTTCCTGTCGCCTTCTCCATAGCCGGCAAGGCGGAGCAGATTAAAAGAGGTCAGGTCAAGTAGGTCTGCTGCTGAGGCAATGTCGGTGCTCAATAGTCGGTTGAAATCTTTTGGGGCAGACAGGTCTGGAGAAATTCCGACAGCGAGTCCCACCGATGACTTTGGCGTAAAAACTCTAACTGTAATTTTTTCAAAGTTTGAAGCTGCATTTGGGGCCAACTTGAATTCAGTTGCCTTGTCCCGGTATGTTTTCTGCAGGCTGGCAGCATATTTTGCCCTGTCGATCTTCAGCGCGTCAGCCTCCTTGCCCGACCAGTTTGCGAAATCGAAACTGGCTGACTTGAACGCAAGGTTGGCAATGTCCCCTTTTGGGTCAATGGCAAAGGTCGGGATACCCTGCAGTGCGGCCTCTTCGACAATGACCTTGGACAGTACGGTCTTGCCCGAGCCGGTGGCTCCAAGGATTATCGCGTGTTTTGTGAGAGATACACGCTCGAGCTCAAATATCGAGCCATCTATTGCCTGTCCTATATTGAATTTGGCGGTACCGTACAACTATGGAGTGCAATATGGAGTGACGTCTTAAAAAGTGCTGTGGAATTATACTTGTGGGAGTAAGCATGTGCCGATAAAATGTTTTTGGTAATGTGTTCTAGATCTTATATTGCAGCAGGAGTTCGCCCGTCTTTTTCCTCTGTACCTTGCCTAGTTTGAGCCGTATTCCCTGGGCGATTTCATCAAACCCATCTCCTTCGACAAGTGTTGTTGCAAGCCTGCCGCCAGCTATTTTTGGGGCGATTGTCACCATCAATTCGTCAATAAGCCCGAGACGCAAAAGAGACCAATTGAGCTCGCCTCCGCCTTCAACCAATATCCTTCCCAGTCTCATCTTTTCAAGCCTCCGAAACAGCTCCTTCAGATTGACTCCGTGGGGCACGGCCGCGCTCTTACCCCTTTTTCCTTCACTTATGACCAGCACTTGCGCGCTCATATCCTCTAGCTTGAGTATTTTTTCCTTTGGCGCTTGATCTGTTACCGCTATGATAGTTTTGATCTTGGATGCCATTCGCATTATCTGTGAGTCAATAGGAATCCTGCCTCTGCTGTCAACTATTACTCTGGCCGGGTTTTCGCCTTTTACCAGCCTGACCGTGAGCTGGGGATCGTCTGCCAAAATGGTCGAAATGCCTACCACTATTGCATCGACAGAGGCGCGCAGTCTGTGAACCCGTACAAGGTCTTCATTTGATGAAATTTTCGAATCACCGCTTGCAGTAGCGATCTTGCCGTCGACAGTCATTGCGCCGTTCATTATTACATTCAATTTACTGCCTCCACGAATCGCCCGTCGATCATGATAGCTCTAATCGAGCTTTGGCTCAATCTATGAACTACCGCAGCGTATGGGTCGTGCATAGGGTAGAGGTCTGCATGTTTTTTGTCAATGAATATCAAGTCCGCTGCGCGGCCGGCTTCTATGCAGCCAGAGTTTAGGCGTAGAATTTCTGCTGCGTTTACCGTAGCCATCTTTAACAGCTCGCGCGGCTTGATCATTTCACCCTCGGTTGCCCTTGACGCCTTCCAGATGTAATCCAGCTCTCTCAAGATATCCGGCGAATTCAGCATTACATTGTCAGTGCCAATGGCTACGAGGCAACCCTGCCTAAGCAGTAGGGCAACTCTTGGTATGCCTGCACCCAGCACACCATTTGCCCTTGGGCAGATTACAACACCCGTTTGTCTTTTTGCAACGAGCGAAATTTCGTCTTCTGTCGCATTTGTCATGTGCACTACAAAATCCGGTTTCAAGTAATCCGTCACCCTGTCTACTTCACTTCTGCCAGCGTGCTCCTTTGAAAACTCAATCGTTGCCTTTGACTCGGCAACGTGTATGGCAATCAGTTTTTTTCTTGCCAGCTGCCTATATTGTGAAAGTGTTGTGTTGGTGTTTTCGTTTGCACCACTAATTCCAAGCCCGTGTGCCACTTCTAGCACTTGTTGGACTTGCTCTATTGCTTCGTGCGGTAGGCCTGCGGCATCTCTTGGGTTGCTATAGTAATTTACTCTGCCCAGCACCACACATTTTATCGGGAGGCCAGCGATCGCTTCTTTCAGAAGGACTACACCCTCCCGCCCATCTTCGCGGAAATCAGCAAAGGCAACTATGCCTTTTTTCATCATCGATATGGCGGAATTTCTGATGAATGCCTTTAGGTGCTCCGGCTGACTCTGCAGTATTTTCTTTTTTGCTCCAAAGACAGGATGAACCCGCGCGTCGAGTCCATCGCTAGCAGCAACATCTTTGCCTATCGAGTCGGCAATGTGCGTATGAGCATTGATAAATCCTGGTATGACCAGAAACCCATTGGCGTCCAATATCTTACCGGAACCTTTGTAATTGCCTTCAGCCGCGCTGCTGATTCTACCATCCTCAATCGCGAGGTAGCCCTTCTCAACATAGTCGAGCTCTTTGCCCAACAACAGGCTGGCGTTAGTTATGACTAGAGACATCTTATTTCATATATTGGCTGAATTTTTCCTTGTTTACGCAGGTCTCTAATGGTATCAAGAGCCTTAGTCGCTCCCTCGGCTGCTTTTCTACCTGTTTTACCTATGCCTATTCCACAGTTGAGCTTGATATCGGTTCCCGCTGTTACTTTTTTTATCACCGCGTCTGCATCCTCCTTTGTCACACCATTTGAAATAACCATAAAGTTGTCACCGCCAAGGAAGAATGTGAGCGCGTTGTGCTTAAGGAACTCTTCTGCAAGCCTGCTGTAGATCTTCATAACCAGCGCAGTTATTTCATAAGGAGATAGGCGACTGCCTACCTTTGTCGAGCTATCGACATCGATGTGCATTATCTGCGCTAGGTCGGCATTATCAAGAACATTACCAAAAATCCTGGCTTCATTATCAAGCATCTTACATTCTTTTCTTGCGCTGTAGGCGCTCAGGTTCGCTTCAAACGCAGTCTTGCCAGCCCCGATCGCCATGGACATCTTCAGGTCATCGTACAGCTCTGCTAGGTCATGCTGGATCTCCTTGTGATCGAGGGCATCAAGGCCATTCGTTATTGCAAAATACTCGTCGAACCTGTTGAAGAAGACAATGCAATTGTTTTCAGAAAAGAGCCGCTGCACATCATTGTAGATTTTTGCCTGCAGAATTTGCAGTTGTGGCTCCCTGTCGGCTCCAAGCGTGACCGTCCAGGGTCCGTATCCTTCGATCCTAATTATTGTTAGCTGTATCATCTATTACCACTGTTCCCCTTCCAACTGCCTTTTGTAGCTTTCCCAACCTCGCGACCATGTTCACGGCTGCATTTACCGCTCTCACCGGCACGAGGTCGGCACGTTCCCTTGCCTGCTCTACTGTCATGCCCGGTCCCATAATTCCAAGAGCGACCGGCTTGCCGTATTTTAGCGAAAGATCAGCTATTAGCCGCGCCGCGTTTTCAGCCACGATGTCGTCGTGCCTGGTCTCCCCCTTTATCACCGCACCAAGAGTCACCACGGCATCGACATTTTTCTTTTTCAATAACCGATCTACTACAAGTGGCATGTCAAAAGTGCCGGGGACATACAAGACGTAACTTACCTTGGCGCCCACCTGGTCTGCATGATTTCTTGCGCGCTCGAGCATCTTGAAAGTTATTTCGCTGTTAAACTCGGAAACTACTATTGCAAGATGAGTCAATTGCTGGTTATGCCACCTTGGCGTGAGCTTTGAGCTCGCTGGCATCAATCAATGGGATGTTGAATTTATTCGCGTACTCTTGCGCGCCTTCAATAGAGAGTGCCATGTGTGTGGCAGAGTCCATCATTTCACATATGGCCACTGCTGGCGTGAGGCCTGCAAGCTTCGTCAGGTATACGCACAGCTCGGTATGACCCATCCTGTCCCGCAGCAAGCGCTTTGAAGCTATAAGAATTGGCACATGCCCCGGGGCTAGGAAATTCTTGGCAAAATCATCCACACCACCATCATCAATTTTCATGCAGACATTTGCCATCTTGGAAATTGTCAGTGCCCTGTCATGATCGGTGATGCCGGTGTATGTCGACCGGTGGTTAACCGAAATCGAAAATGACGGCTTGTCGCCATATGCTGCTTTGCCCTCTGTTAATCTTGAAAACACTGGATTTACTTTGCCCATGCCGGCTATGATGTCGTGCATGTAGACAAGCCCGAGCTTTGTCGTGATCTCGTTTGCAATCGCCAGACATACAAGGCCGCCCGCGTCATTCCGCATAGTGGCAATATGATCGGGATTTACATGCTCCGCAGCGACTACCATGTCTATCTCATTCTCGCGCCCTTTGTCATCGTGGACGAGAACAAATTTTCCTGCCTTCAGAGCAGCCATGGCCTCAGTAAGGGACAATGATAGCTTTTGTCGGCGGATCTTTATTAAAAGATTACTAAAAGGTTGGTTATTACCATCATTTTGGTAGTGTTCCATCTGAGGGTGTTCGCTTGCGGTTGTTCGGATAGGGTTGGTAAAGAGCGGCTAGCTGGTTTATTAAGACATTTTCCTATTTTAGGCATGAATTGGGAACTCGAAAGTCCATTCATTTGGAGGTTTCGGCATACCGTCAGAAGCAGAACAATACTTGCGTCCCGAGTTGTTGTAAGATGTACTTAGATTATCTTGATAAAGCAAATATGACAAAGGTTGAATCTAAGCTTGAAGAAGAGACCATCGCCGAAATAATGGACACTGGACCGTCCGGCACTCGGTGGCCAGAAATTCCAAATATCAATAGTGCAATAGAATCTAATCCTTCTTTAGAATTTATTCCAGAATATGGTCCTCACTCGTTATCGGATATCAAAAAACAGCTCGAAAAAAACCTGCCTGTAATAGTGTGGATTGCACCTATAGATGCTGCTTATGCAGGATTACATTCAATTTTGATTACCGGTATAGATGATGAGAAAAAAGAGATTTCATACAATGATCCTGCCTATGGTGAGGAAAAAACGTTAAGTCAAAGCGAGTTCATGGATCTTTGGCAATACGAGCATGGTGCGAGAATGATAAAGGTAGAAATTGGGGAATTAACAACCAAGACTCAATCATCCTTGGAACCATTCATGTCAAAGGAGGTATCACATTGACACAGCTCGAATCTATCGCTCACAAATACATAGTTGATCACTATGGTGATCTTATTATGGCAAATAAGCCGACCTTCAATAATAGGACAAAGACGTGGGTAGTTGAACTACGTTCAACTTATCCAAGGATTATTCAGGATGAGCGATCCAATGAAGTGATGGTACGTTATCTTGACTTAAGAGATTTGGGTGCCGTAAAGTTTAACGAGAATTTGGAAATTACTGACGCAACATCCCTCGAAAGTTGTGAACAACAATTAGTATCACGCCTTAATTTGTGGAGAAATCAGTCTGAACAAATTGTACTAAAAGCATCATCAGAAGTATTTGGAAAAATTGCGGAAGGTGAGCACGTTTTAAATCCGATAGTGGAAATTTTGGATAGACTTGCGAAGTGTCAAGGCAAGTTTACAATATCGGAAGAAGAAATCTCTGATCAGCCGAGACCATCGAAAAAAAGAGAGTATCTGCAATTACTAGAAGAATTGGAGATCGTTAAGAAAATTGATGATGGTTACACGTATGGTAGCATGTATGTGGGAATACTTGAAGGTGCTAAGAGCAAAGGTCTTGAGCCTCAAACTGCCTTAATATCTTATGTAATTGAACGAAAATACTCGACATTAAGACAGGTTTATGGGATTGCACAACTTGAACCTTATGTAAAACTAGCCAATTCATTCTACTGGCCATGTTTAGATGTTGAAAAGTTGATACACACAACTCGCAATCGCCTCATAGAACGTTTGCGAGACTATTATGGGAAGCCCTTAACTTGGGGAATTGATTTGAAACTTTCACAGTTGATAAAACAGGGAGCCTTTTTAGAAGAAAATGGCTACCTTACTGGAGATAAGACACGATTTGAACAGATGATAGAAATGAAACATGCCAGTGTCAGTCTCAATCCTTAGATGTTGCTTTCCTGAGAAGTGCCAACCATTTGTTCTTATCTTCAACTCCAATGCCTGCAACTTGCGCGGGTGTCTTTCCCTCTAGCGCCATGTGCGGTTTTACAAAGTTGTACTGGATTTTATTGCCTTCTGCTAGTACGGTCTTGGCAGTTTTCCAACCACGCTGTACCTTCACACGCTCTCTAAGAGTACCGTTCAAACGCTCGATTCTATTGTTATTTTCTCGTTTGCTAATACCGCAATTCACGACACGCTTTGCGTCAGGGAACGCAGTCTTTACCGCGATATTATAATGTCGCAGCGAATCTGTGAACACTGTCTTAGGCTCT
>DASYSB010000003.1:0-9596 GCA_036003785.1 Nitrososphaera sp. | reverse complement strand
TAATCAGTAGTTCACATATTAGATAAGCTCTCGAGGCACAATGCTAATCGACAAACAAAGAATCCTAGTGGTTGACGACGAGAAAGACATACTACACATTGTCACGAAAGGTTTGGAATTAAAAGGATATGACGTAGACGGATTTACCGACCCAACCGAGGCAATACAACAATTCAAGCCTTCAAAATACGACGCCGTAATTACCGATATTCGTATGCCGATATTGAACGGGTTTGACCTTTACAGATTAATACGAAAGCAGGACGATAAGGTCAAAGTATTTTTCATGACTGCTTTTGATATTTATGAAAATGAAGCGAAACTAGTATTTCCAAATCTTGCGCCTAATTCGTTTATCAAAAAGCCAACGACGATAGACAAACTCGTTCAATTGTTAGAAGGTCCGCCCTCAGTGACAGCGACTTGATAAGCCAAGAATCTTTTAACAAATTTCTCGACGATATTCAAAAGCGCATTGAAGAAGCGGACAAAGCTTTCAAGGAAAGGGGTGATATTGCGCTCAAGGCGAATTTTGACGCTTATCGCCAAAAGATATCGGAACGCCTTGCAAATGAGTTGACATTAGTTGAAGATTGTCGTCGAGTAGGCGACGATAGGGGCGCAAGTCACCATATGGCATTAGTCGAAGTTTACAAGTTGATATATGCACAAACGACTTAGAATCGCATGGTTCGGTAAAACAACTAACTAAGAAAAACCTTCAAATCGTGCTCGTCCGTAAAAGTTCGCACTCGCTCACGTTTATATGAACATGAATTCGTGCCATGTCTTTACCAGACTGCATCTACGTGTCTCAAATGTTTACTCGTGTACTCAGGCGCGGAGACCCCTAGAAAGCTGGGAATCGGCCTATTCATAAAAAGTTAAATAGAAGAATTTGAACAGGTTAGGTAATATGAACAAGCCAACCTTAATGGCTCTAGGCATGATGGCAGCGCTTTTTACTGCTGTTGGTGCAGGATTTAATCCACAAGCATTCGCACAGTATTTTGGCGGTGGTGGAGAACCCCTAACACAGGATCAGCTCGCCTTCTGCGAAAAATATGAGATTTCACCATGCACTCAAGTAAACATTCTGGCAAAGGAGAGAGTTCTGGGAGCACAAAATACGCAATATGGAAATAACCCAGAAGGTTCAGGAACTCCATACTTGAAAGGCTTGGAGACATGGGGAGTAATCGGTGCTCTGGCAGCTATCTTTGGCGGAGTCGCGGCGGCATTCTTCTTCAAGGGAAGAGGCGCAAAACAGGTCTCAACCTAACCATCCCCCTTACTTTTTGTTTTTTTGAATACGTCTCAAAGGCAAGATCTGCTTATTTAATACTGCCCGTGACCAAAATGTATATATCTTCGGATTATTTTGCATAAAGATAATGGTCTTCGAAATTCTAATTGGGCAGATAGGACCGAAATACGACCCTCTCTTCTACGACGTCATGGTCTACATCTTCGGAACCATGCTGTTCGCGGTTTTCCTACTAGGTGTGATCGCCTTCTGGCTAAGGAGAAAGGGTCTTGGCGGCGGCTCTGCAAAAGAAAGATGGGCACAAGAGCTTGAAAGATACTTTGAACGTGAGCAGATCGGCCTGATTCCCGACGAAAAACATCACTGGTAAAAACCCTCGGGCTACGCGCCCAATATCTTATTTTCTTTTCTAACAATATGATTATCCGAGCTTCACATTAGGAATCAGTTAGATATAGTGGTAATATTCCCTTGGGCTTTTACAAGCGATCAGGCTGATCGCGTGATTCTGGCAGTTGTAAGCAAAAAGTCGGATACATCTGCATGAAAGCTAATGAAAAAGTGCTACATAAAGGATCTGATGATCTGTACAACATTATCAATTCCGTTTAAATTTTCAGCAAGTCTTTGAAGCTCGACAGCCTTATGCCTGTATCCATGGTTGCCAAGCACTTGCAAGATTGCGTCCGCAAGCTGTTTTGGCTTTAATCCCTTTGGATGCAACAGCACACCCATCCCAAGCTCTGCGACCTTGGCTGAATTGCCAAGCTGTTCACCGTGGTTTTCAATCGGGACTGTTACAACGGGCTTGCCAAACTGAATCGCTTGCGATAACGCCACATGCCCCCCCCTAAGTACCAAAAGGTCACAGAGAGCAAATATTTCGTCTCGGACAGGGCACCACCCATAGTACCAGCTCGAACGGCCAATTCGCTGGGGCTCGCTGTCTCCCTTTGGATTTCCTTCAGAGATTACGAATTGGACCTTGCAGTCGAGCTCCTTAACTGCCTCAAGAGCGACCTTTATGAATATTGGGCGGGTCTGAGCAGGACCGCTCACATGTATGAATACTACTGGCAGAGATCTGTCGAACCCAAGAACGTTTGCTACCTTGCTTACGTTATCTTTGCTTACATGTGGCTTTGAGGATGCAAACCCGATATATTCAAGTTTTTTGGCAGCCGAGCCCACTCCCCATACATTATGCGCTGCGATTGTGTATGGGGGCGGGAGATCCGGAATCAATACGCGGTCTGCTATTGCCCACATTGAGCCTAAGAACTCTCCTACGATATTTTCAAACATGCGCGAGATTGCGAGCTTGCGAAGGCGCGGCGAAAGTAAGAGCTTAACCTGATTTAGCACAACTATCGAAGGTATCTTTAGCAACCTAGAGGCCACAAGCGGCGATAGTCTGGAGTCAGACACTACAACATCAGGGTTGCAGGCGGACAGGCTTTGCGCTTCCTGATTTACCTGCCTTGAAAAGTTGGCAAACCAGAGTGGGATGTTGGCCAGGCTTTCCTTAACAGAAAAGCCTCCTTCCATGCTCCATGCGAATTCTACTGGCGCGACCGTCACGCATTTGTAGCCCCTTAACGAGACGAAGCTTGCAGCCTCGCCATAGGAAGAAAACCTGACATCCGCTCCACTCTCTCGAAGCTGGTCTGCCACCATAACCAGCCGACTTGCATGCCCGAGGCCAACCCCGTACGGAGCAAAATAGGCTATGCCCACGCGTGGAATTATCGAGTCTGATTATATATTATCATAGCTCGAGCTTTGTCACCCTGCCATTCGGCTCGCATTCCTTGAACACCGAGGCCTGGAACTTGTACAGCTTTGACTCGGGGTCGAGCCACGCGTCGGCCGGCGCACCGGCCTTGTAGCAGATGTTAGCAAGGTATTCGTCGATATCCCAGTTTAGCTCCACTGGCACCTGCGGCAACAAAAGCCCTGATCCGTAGCGCCAGCGCAGGACAAGTCCATCTCTTCCGATCTTGATCTCTTTTTCATAATCTGTAGGCTTAGTCATCACCTCCTCAGGTGTGGTCAGCACACTCACCTCAAAGATTATACTGTCCAACTCCTGCCTATCAACTGGCGGAAAGCGCGGGTCTTGAGTAGCAGCCGCAATGGCAGCCTCTATCACGGACTGGTGCAATTTTTTCTCTGGCATGGGAAAGCCTATGCAGCCACGTAGATGCTCTTCCTTGTTGCGTGTCTGGTAATTGAGCGTAACAAAGACGCCAGCTATGACCGACTCTTGTTCAGGGTTGATTACAACCGATTTTTGCAGATATGTCTCAACCGCCTTTCTAGCCAATCTGACAAGCTCAGTGCCTTCGCTCTCGGAGATCAATAAGGCAATTCATGCTAAACAGATTAAAAAGTCATGTCCCTATTCGTATTTTGTGTCAGTACTCGGGCATGCAGGTACAAGCATCCGCCGTATTTACTGCGGCACTGAAATACTAGTGCCAACCAAAGAAGCAAACTGGATGCTGATAAAGACATATTAACTGTATTTGTCAACCTACCGCCATATGATGAACTGTCCTTCCTGCGGAGAAATCATGGTGTGGCTGAATGGTTCTGTCCTGCACGACCCGCCCGTAAAGATTTACGAATGTAGGAGATGTCAGTTATCCGTAACCAAATATCCTGATGGCACTTATGAGGCAAAGCCCTTAGAACCAGAGCCACGGCAGCAATCATGAATATAAACAAGATTGTCGGGATGTGTATTTTTATTTTGACTTGGATGGCATGAAAAGTTCTACATTGATGTCCTCGGCATTCCTTTAGTACAAATAGAAAAGGCCAAGCTCGTTTTCCCGCAGGCAGCAAGAGGATGCATTGATAATAAGTCTAAGCAAGAGCAGCACCGGCAACGACACACTAGACATGCATTGCGCGCTGACATGGCCAATGGAAAGCTAATATAACATTCTTGGCTGTTCTCCTCAGTGATGGCCAAGAAAGCAACATCGTCGCTAAGAGAGCAGCTTGAAGATAGAAAGAGGATAATTATCCTTCCCGGCGTATTTGACGCGCTTAGCGCCAGAATAGCGGAGCAAGTGGGATTTGAGGCGATGTTTCAGACAGGGTACGGATCGTCTGCCGCCCTACTTGGGATGCCGGATTTCGGCTTTCTTAACGCCGGTGAAACAGTCGACAATGCAAGGAGATTAGTTCGTGCCGTCAAAGTCCCCGTTCTCGTCGATGCCGACACTGGCTATGGCAACCCACTCAATGTCTGGCGCCTTGTTCAGGACCTTGAAAGCCTAGGCGCAGCCGGAATATTCCTTGAAGACCAGATATGGCCCAAAAGGTGCGGTCACATGATAGGCAAGGAGGTTATACCGAAGGACGAATACCTACCCAAGCTCAAAGCGGCGGTTGAAGCACGCAAAAGCGAGGACTTTATCATAGTCGCAAGGACCGATGCCCGCGCGCCGATAGGCCTTGACGAAGCAATCGAGCGGGGCAAGGCTTACAAAAAGATCGGGGCAGACGTCATATTTGTAGAAGCTCCGCGGTCCATTGAAGAGCTGAAAAAAGTAGCTGAAGAAATAGACGCACCACTGGTAGCGAACATGATAGAAGATGGTGTCACACCAACCTTGCCTGCTCAGGAGCTGCTAAATCTTGGCTATCGAATAGCTGTGTTTCCGCTATCGGCTCTTTACGGCGCAACGTATGCCATAAGGCAAGTATTGACGGAGCTGAAAAAGACTGGTGGTACAAGTGAGACGCGCAAGATGATGGTCACATTCAAGGATTTCAACCGCTTTGTAGACCTTGACAAATACATGAGTCTTGAAAAAAGGTATACTTGACCGTTACAGTAGAATGATCTTGAATAGGTAAATAAAATCACCCGACATACTTTACATGAGTCAGCGGGTAGCTGCAGTGATACCTGCCAGGAATGAAGAAAATTTTATAGACAAGACACTGGCAGCGGTCTTTAACCAGTATACTAAGCCTGACAAGGTAATAGTAGTAAACGATGGCTCGACTGATAAAACTGCTGACATTGCGTCTGCGGCCGGGGCAGTAGTTGTCGACATGCCTGACAGAGGATACAATGTGCATGGTATGCCTGTCCTTGCAGGTGTGATAAACCGAGGCCTGCAGCAGATTCAAGACCGCGGCTACGACAATCACAGTGATTACGTGTTAGTGCTTGGGGCCGACCACATTCTTCCTCAAAATTACGTAACTACGGTACTAGATGAAATGGCCGAGGACAGGAGTCTTGCATTGTGCTCTGGCGTAATAGCTGGGGAGCGCAGCGTCTTGCCGCGGGGATCTGGCAGAATAGTAAGAGCAGACTTTTGGCAAAGTGTTGGGTTCCGCTATCCTAAAAATTATGGCTTTGAGACATATCTTGTGCTGAAGGCGCAGCAACAGGGTTACAGAGTCAAGATTCTGAAGGATTTGGTGACCAAGACCTTACGCAAGACTGGCAAGAACTACAAGAAAAGTGTTTATGTATCATATGGCAAATCGCTAAAAGTCCTTGGGTACAGTAGACTTTATTCTGCCGCGAGGATTGGTCTTATCTCTCTGAAAAACCCAAAAGGAGGATTTTACATGTGCAAAGGTTACATGAGTAAGGACATCCATACCTATGATCCGGAATTGCGTTCTTTTCTTTGCAGCATTCAGCACAAGCGCATCAAACGATACGTCACAAACCCAGTAAAGGCGTTAACCGAAGCTGTTTGACTTGAAGATACTGCACATCTGGGATCAGGCCGGCGTTGCATGCATACTTGCCAAGCATCACAGGAGGATGGGTCATGAAGTCAGAATACTGAAAAGGACAGGCTATGATCCGTTTGGCATTTCCCAGTTCTACAACGAGCCTTTGCTTGACATGGACGGCAAGACTTTCCTAAAGTATGCAATGAGGGAGGCGGCTGGATACGACGTGGTTCACGTGCACACGATCCACAAGGTAATACCGGACCTACACAAAAAATACCCTGACAAAAAGCTGATACTTCATTATCACGGTTCAGAGGCAAGGGATGGGCAGCGCAACCTGATGAAGGCAGAGGCTGAAAGCAAAGCAGATGTCGTTCTTGGTTCGACGGAAGACCTAAGAGATTTTGTGGACAACATCGTGTACGTGCCAAACCCTGTTGACACGGAGCACTTTTCTCCAAGCAGCAGATCAAACGCTAAGGCGTTTACCATTAGGAGTCCAAGAATCAATACTAAGTGGGTGCTTGACTATCTGGAAAGTAATAACATAGACTTGCAGGTGGAAGTTGTCGATAGGGAAGCAAACCCTATTCCCTATGCACAGCTACCTACCTTCTTGGACCAATACAATACGTGTGTGGACCTAAGGTACATTGATGGGATGCTACTGAAAAACATTAGCAAAACCGGCTTGGAATCACTTGCATGTGGCCTCACAGTGCTTGACCACGAGCTAAAGTACCTTAAAGGATTACCAGAGAAGCACAAGCCAGATGTTGTGGCAAACCAGTTGCTGGGCATATACACCGTTGCCTAGGCTGCTTCCGTGTCATTCTTGCGCAAGGGCTGATCCCTGGGAATCTTTTTCAGTATCCTTTCCAACAGTTCTTTCATTTCCTTTCGCTCAGCCTCTGTAGCCTTACCCTCTATCAGGTTTATCGTAAACAACCACAGCCTTGCTTGTACTACATTTTGATGGAACAGCGCCTCTTGCTCCACCTTCCACTGTGTCTTTCTGTGCCAGTATCCTATGATTATTGAAAGTGGAACGTAAGCTGCGATGAAAATGCCGGCAAAGATCCACGGGTTATTCAAGATAGTAGACTGAAACGCCTCCACCTGTTTTATAAGAAGTGCATATTGGATTGTGATGAAATTGAGAAAGGTCATAGCAAATACAAGATAGATTGTATGGCCCTGGCGAAAATCAAGCCAGCGCCGCCTGACCCAATAATTTCTCTTTTTGTGAAGAAACACAATTCTGTGTTAGTCAGAGACCGTATAACACTTGCGTATAATCGATTTAACACTATCTTATAGTAGGTTCTTCTATTATGGTGAACTTGGCCGGCGAGCTTCCGTCAAACCTGATCAGGTAGACGTTTTCTCCGCCTCGTTCCAACGCCTCAGCGAGAATCTGCGGATTATCTGAAAAACGGTATGTCCTTTTATCCTCAAGATACAGCTCCATGACTCCTCTCCAGTGCTTTTCACCTACAATGACCGCATCTCGGTCGGTGTTCTGGTTTATCCATGCGATGGCTGACAGTAACTTGTTGTTGTCCTGTATGTCAAGAGAGTTGAACTGCATCGTGACAGGACCGAAATCTTCGATGTTGCCACGCACGATGCCGTACATGATGAAGGGTTTGTCATATGGCATAACCGCATATGCCAGGCCTATTGCAGCAAAGACTGCAAGGACAGAGCCGGCAATTGTAGCAGAATACCTAGTCTTTAGATTTTTGACCATATGGGCTATACCATAACCGGCAAAGATCGAAAGGAAAACGCCGCTCATGATTATCCATCTATCTGCCACGAGCAGGCTGATGTCAGGGAATATCAGCCACGAAAAAGAGCCAGCGACGGAAACCAACAACAGCACTTTTAGTAGCTTGTTTTCCATGCGCAAATAACCGATCGCCGCCGGAACTCCTATCAGGCCATTTACAACTGCAAAAAGGATCAGCAGGTTTTGAGAGTTGTAAAATACTGGTGTTTTCTCTGACAGTGTTTCCATGTAACTTATGCCAGTTCCCGAGACAGAATAACTTGCGATCATCAAAAAGGAGAAGAGTCCGGTGGCAAGAATACAGATCGCAATTATGTCCCGACGGAAGGTCATGATTGCATATGCTACCAACGATGTGCAAAACAATGCTCCTATCATCCTGTCCGCGGCGACAGTGCACGCAGCAAGTACAAGAATCACCACGATTCTTTTCCATCCGGCATCTTTTCTGTCAAGCAGACAAAAGACAAAAAGCATTCCAGTTAGCGCAAAAATGTCCCTATGCAAGTCCCAAGCAGTCCTCAGAACAGCCATCTGGAAGAGGACAAAGACGCTGAGAAAAATGCTCGGACCAATTTGGAGCTTCAATAGCGACCTGCTCAGACAAAAAATCGAAATGCCGAACATACCAAACATTGCAACTCCTACTCCTGTGACAACAGAGTGTGCTGGTAGCCCTATTGCAATGTCTACAAAATGAAGAAACAGAACATACAGTGGAAACTGGTGGGATACTATAGGCCAGTGGGCGTCAAAATTTGCCACAACAGGAATGTAGTAATTGACAACGTCGTATCCTATAGGGTATGGGTACGCCACCAGCTCTGGAATTGCTCTCAATGCAACAGCTATAGCAAGAACCAGAATTATTGCATACTTTTCACTGGCAAAAAGCTTGAACCTTGAAAGTGGAGCATATATCCACAATGAAATTAAAAAGGCAACAATGTTTTTCTTGGTTATTGTTTGCTAAAGTGGAATTAGAAACGCAAACGCTCATGAAGAGCAGTTAAGTCTAATGACATATTCTTCAGGAATTGCGGATGTCAAGGAACTACACACATTTTAAGGCATGCAGACAGGCAACAATAAAAACCAGGGACGCCGTTGGATGACTCACGCAAGGACGGACGGAAGAATATGAGTAATTGCTCCGTATAGACATTCAGGCATTTCTGAGACTTTACGTTTTCTACGTGCTCATTTCTTTCTGTCATTCGGCTCATTCTTCCTCTTCAGATTGATTCTAAGGGCGTTCGCCTCGTTGTACCAGCGAGGTGTCGAGCTCTTCGTCTTGCACCGAATCAAGAGGAACTACAACTAGTTTATTTGATTTAGAAAAGTTAACTGGCCCCAATGTCTCCTAAATTTTGCCAGCTTCTTTAAGGCGTAATCGCATTCTAGATGCTCCTTCCTTGAAGCGCTTCTTGTCATCTGTAGTCTTGGAAGCGAGCTGTGGTACCTCTGTTGGTCTGCCGTTCTTGTCGAGCGCGACCACGGTTACGAACGCTGTTCCTGTGCGGACCTTTATCCCATCTTCGAGGTTCTCCGCTTCGATCATGACTTCCACTTCCATGGATGACCTGTGAACATAATTGAGCCTGCCAGAGAGGATAAGCGCATTACCAATGTAAACAGGTTTTAGAAAAGTCACCCTATCGACGCTCGCAGTGACGCAGTTTGTATTTCTTGCGTGCCTCTTTGCTACAATCCCTGCCACAAGGTCAACATGTTTTAGTATTACACCTCCAAAGACGTTCCCCTTTGGGTTGGCGTCTGATGGAAGCATCATCATTGTCATTTCAGTCCTTGATT
>DASYSB010000002.1:0-24563 GCA_036003785.1 Nitrososphaera sp. | reverse complement strand
ATTGTCAAAACCAAGTCTTGTGGATGTTTGATTTGATCTTGCTTTTCAATTCCTCTGTGATTTCTTCTGGCTTCATGTTGTGATCTTTGGTTGCGTGGGCTGCGCATTGAGCCAGTATTTCGTCTTCTGTCTTTCCTTTTGTTGTAAAGCCACAGTCGAATCCGACGTCCCTACACTTGAATTTTAACATGTATTATTTTCCGTTTGCATGCCTATAAAGATATGGAAAATTCTTAAAGATTGTAAACAGTCAGTTTGGGTTGTATAATAATAGCGAGGGGTTGATTTGAACTTACGGCCACCTGCAATTTTGCAGAAAGTGGAAACCGCTCTGCGGGTTATGAGCCCGCCGGGATAACCTGGCTTCCCCACCTCGCTGACAGCATCTTGATACAGGGGGAATATATCTCTGTCTGCATTGTGCGGCCGGCCATTGTCTCAATGCGGCAGAGCTAGCTTTTTATTTCCACCTGCTGCCAAAAATAACGGGCTATGGCATTAGCCTTGGCGTGACTGCCTAAACCGCACCTCTTGGTCGCTGATAATGCCTACCAAAAATGAAAAATGGTGGGCAATATGAAAGGAATTGAATTTGCATTTCTTGCTGTCGGAGCTGTTTCCGGTGCTGTTGTTAGGTACAAGCTGTCGGAGTCTCCATTAATTCTTGGCACACTTCCTATCAACATACTAATGATCAATGTGATAGGGAGCTTTATCCTCGGCGTCTTCTCAATTCTTTCAGTCATGTTGAATCTGGATACAAAATATTCGTTGATTGCGGCCGTGGGATTCTGCGGCTCTCTGACAACGATGTCGTCTTTTGCCCTGGAAACAAGCAACATGATAGACGACAGGCAGTTTGGCAATGTCGCGATCAATATCATTGCAAACGTCGGCCTGTCGATAGGCGCCCTAGTGGGAGGCAGGTCTATAGCAAATGTGCTGGTGATGAGAGGGGGCATGTAGAATGGTAGCCAAGAAAGTTTGGACCTTGACTATCAGAATAAAAAAGAATGATGAACTGCACGGCAAGAGGCTCTACAAAGCACTGCTTGATTTCATGATGAGTGCCGGAATATCAGGAGCCACTGTGGTGAATGCTGTGGACGGCTTTGGCAGGCGCGGAAGGTCTACTCTGCACATCGAAGGGATTTCAATGAACTACCCCTTGATCATAGAAGTGGTGGACGAACAATCAAAGCTCGAGCCACTGATTCCACAGATCAGAAGGATGGTCGATGACAACGGCATAGTTACACTTCATGAGGTCAACATGCTATAGTATAGATTTATTTCTGCCCAACGGTATACCAAGGATGCATGAATGCCAAGTCGCTCAAGGAAATTGACTTTGAAAAGCGCAATGGGTTGCTCCCGGTCATTGTGCAAGACAGGAAGACTAAGGACATCCTCATGCTGGCCTACGCCAACAAGGAGGCGCTCACCAACACGGTCAAGACTGGCAACGCCTGGTTCTGGAGCACATCGCGCAACAAGTTGTGGATGAAGGGCGAGGAATCCGGCAACGTCCAGCCGGTGCATGAAATACTGGTTGACTGTGATTCCGATGCCATGTTGTACATCGTCGACTCGGACAAACCAGCATGTCACACTGGCAACAGGTCTTGCTTCCATAATGTGCTGGAATAGCTGGAAATCGTAGAAAATTTGCAGAACTGTATGTCATGTTTACAATTTTCGCGAGAAATTGTAAGTTTAGTAGTACAACATATATTCCACTGAAAGTTAAGTAATACTAAAATGGTGCTTAGCGAAGTTTTAATCACGTACAGGCGTTTGGAGAGTAGAAAATAATGGGCAGTATCAGATCCCTAAGATGTAGAGAATGCGGCAGAGAGTACGAGCCACAGTTCCGTTATGTTTGTGAAGAATGTTTCGGTCCTCTTGACGTCACTTACAAAGAGATGTCAATAAACAGGCACACTTTTGAATTAAGAGAAAAAACCTACTGGCGATATTTTGAGCTCCTTCCCATCGCTGATAAAAACAATGTCGTCAGCCTGAACGCCGGGCTCACGCCACTACAAGTCGCAGACAAGCTGGGCGAGAAGCTCGGCCTGAAAAGTTTGCACATCAAAAATGATTCTGTCAACCCCACTTTTTCGTTCAAAGACAGGCCCGCCGGCGTCGCCGTGTCAAGGGCGAAAGAAATAAAACTAAAGGCGGTAGGCTGCGCGTCCACCGGTAACCTAGCAGCTGCAACGGCAGCACACGCGGCCAAGGCCGGCATGACGTGCTACATTTTTGCCCCATCTGACATCGAGCACGTAAAAATAGCGCAGGCGCTTTCGTACGGCGCGGAATTTGTCGCAGTGGACGGAACCTACGACGACGCAAACAGGATCGCATCAATTATCGGCGACAAGAAGGGCATTGGAGTTGTCAACATCAACATGAGGCCATACTATGTTGAAGGGTCGAAGACGCTTGCGTATGAGGTGGCCGAGCAGCTGGACTGGCAGGTGCCAGATAGCCTGATAATCCCGGTCGGCAGTGGGGCGATGCTCAACGCGATATGCAAGGGTTTTGAGGAGCTACATTCGCTCGGGCTCATTGACAGCCCCAAGAACATGAAGATAATAGCTGCGCAGCCGCATGGATGCGCGCCAGTGGTCGAAGCGTGGAAACGCAATAGCGACGAAGTGATCCCGGTAGAGCATCCAGAGACAATCGCAAAGAGCCTTGCGATAGGAGACCCAGGCGACGGCATTTACGTTCTAAGGAGGTTAAGGCAATACAACGGGCTTGCAGAAGAGGCAAACGACCAGGAAATCGCCGACAGCATCATGCTCCTTGCTCATACAGAGGGGATATTCACAGAGCCGGCGGGCGGCGTGTCAGTCGCCGTGCTGAGAAAGCTTGTAGAAGAAGGTAAGATACAGAGGGATGAGCGCACAATCTGCTACGTCACCGGCAACGGTTTGAAAGCTACAGAAGCGATTATAGGTCTGCTGCCAAAATTGAATGTTGTCAAGCCGGACGCGGCAGAAATCGCGGCAATGATAAGATGATAGAATTGGCGAAAGTTGAATTTGTAGTTCCTTCAGTATTGAACAAGGGACAGGGTGAGAAAAAGATCTCACTAGAGGCTTCTGATCTTCAGGACGCATTTGCAAAGATCTCGCAGGAGATGGGCGATGATTTCAAGCGCAGGGTCTTTGATCATAATGGCAAACCCCGGTCGCTGATCAACATCTACATCAATGGCAAGAACGTGCGCTTTAGCGACGGCATGGCAACTCAGCTCAAAGACAACGATTCAGTCTATATTCTCCCGGCCGTCGCGGGAGGGGCAGAGTTGACAAGCGAGGAGCTCCAGCGCTACTCGAGACAGGTGATGCTTGAGGAGATCGGCTTTGAGGGTATGGAAAAGATAAGGAGCGCCAAGGTGTGCGTCGTGGGTGCCGGCGGCATTGGCAACCCGGTCATTACGCAGCTAACGGCAATGGGCGTTGGCAAGATCCGCATTATTGACAGGGATGTCATCGAAGTTACCAACCTGCACAGACAGCACCTTTACACAGACGACGACATCGGCCGCGTCAAGGTAGAAGCAGCTGCAGAGCGGCTGCGAAGGCTCAACCCGACAGTCGAGATAGAGCCGGTGCCAACGTCTGTAACAAAATATACTGCCGAAGGCATCATCAAGGGCTTTGACATTGTCGTTGATGCGCTTGACAGCGTCGACGCGCGTTATGCCCTCAACGACGCGTGCATAAAACACAACATTCCACTGATCTATGCTGGCGCGATTGGCGTGACGGGCTCTGTTTGTACTATTTTGCCAAATAAATCGGCGTGCCTACGCTGCATGTTCCCCGAGCTCAACGAAGACGAAATGCCTGCCTGTAGTACGGAAGGAGTGCACCCATCGATACTGTACCTGGTCGCAGGCATACAGGTGTCAGAGGCGGTCAAGATAATCATCGGCAAAGAGCCGACGCTGGTAAACAAATTACTTTACATCGACCTAAACGAGCTTTCGTTTGACAGGATCCAGATGTTTCGCCAAGAAGAATGTCCTTCGTGCGGTTCTACTCGCAAGGAAATCGAGGCGGTTGCAAAGGAGTTGATAATTGAAGAGCTATGCGGCCGAGACAGGGGCAAACGCACATGGACCGTGACGCCTTCCGAGCCTGCGCCCATAAACCTCAGCAGCATAAGCAAGAACGCCGAGTCGCTGGGTTACCAAGTTAAGACGAGGGGCGACCTCGGGATAACGGCCGTCAACTCTGGCAGAATGTCTGTCAGTTTCCTCTCAAGCGGCGCTGCCACGATCGTTGGTGCAAAGGACGAAGGGGACGCAATCAAGATCTACAAGACGTTTGTCAGCGGATCCTAGCCGCTCATGAATTCAGTCAGGCTGGACTGCATCTTCTTTTCTTCCTTGAAAATCAATTTCAGTTCCATCGCTATCGATTCCACTCTGCTGCGCAGGTAGTCGTTTATTTGATATTGCCGGCACATGTCAGTCGCTATTCCTAGGTATTTTTCGACTGCGCCTCTGGTGACAGTTTGTATGAGCTCGTTCTGACACTCGGTACAACGACCTACGAGCGGCATTCTGCGGAACTTGGCGCCGCATGCAGTGCAGCGGAATGTTTGAGAAGAATAAGACCGCATGTTTCCCATGATGTCAGGCAAGATGTGCGTCGTTAGCACCATTGCAGCCACTTCGTCCGCATCTACAGCACTGATCAGCTTTGCAGTGTTAAACTGCATTTTCAATTTCTCCTCCATGGTGTTGAGCGTAGAGTAGGCGCTCCTCTGCTCCTTTGTCGTCAGCAAATCGGTCATGTGGGTAAAGCCGTAGCCAAAAAATTGATGTTCGTCGCCTATTCTGTTCTTGATGGTCTCTATCATGCCTGCCACATCGGCGGCTTTTCCTTGCTTCCAAGACGCTTCGTAGAATTCAACCGGATACGCGGTTGCGATGTCGACGTTGTGCGCCTGTCTTTGCACCTCATGCGGTAGCACCACAGGCTGTATCAGCAAGGGTGCATCCATTAGTCCGCCTATCTTGTCAGGCAAAAAGTCAAATGAAAAGTTCAGGAAGGCGTCCATAAGTAGCATCACCGAGTCGGCGTCTCCGTCGCAATCACGGCGCTTGGCCGAATGCCAGACCGGCGACGCAAGGCATACCTGCGAATCTGTAAAGCCGATTATCCTGCCCATGATGCCGACAGATGTATGGGGTGCAAGGCCCACAAGCAGATGGCCAACCAGGTCATCAACAGATGAAATGTTGTAAAACGGTTCGAGATCATACAATTTTGCAAGTTCTTCGTCAATGAATTTAGCCGTATTGACAAGATGGTGTGCAGCGTCGCGGGGGATAATGACATCCTGCATCATCAATTCGACGATCTGTTCGGGTGAGGTCAGCTCTTTGCCTATGTAGTCCCGGGTGTAGCCCATGTCTTTTAATTTGTTAATGCTAACAGAGATCCACTTGGGCTTGAAGTGGGTCAAAGGTTGGTTTGTAGCGTCAAACCGAATGGTGCCATCCTTGAACGCGTGTAGGCCGTGCTTTTGGCGCAATATCCCTTTTTCCAGAGGCTCTGCAGACCTGTGACGGCTCATGAGTGACTTAACTCCTTTGAAGGGCTCTGTCGGCATCACACCAAGCTTTTTTCTTGCCTGCTCTATCGCGGCCTTGAGCGGATAACTGGAAGACGAGTATGTCCTTCCTTCCTTGCCGCAGCGCGCACATTTTTCGCCTTCTTCGACCTCCCCTCTGCATACAATGCAGAGGTTGCGTAGCATAGCCGATGCGCCGCAGATACGGCAGTGCGTGCCGATCGACAGTATTTTGCAATTATCACAGTAGCGATTTGCAATTTCGGTGTAGAACGAATCTTCTTTGCATGCCTTTAGTATGTCGCGGGTGGCGCCCCCTTTAGGGCCAACAGGAAACAGCACATGCACAGGCGGTTTCATCTTGCGCTCGGCTGCCTTTTCCGGCCTGCCAACCCTTACCGCAATAGTAGAGGCAAACTTTGGCATAACCAGGACGCCTGATGATTTGCTGACAAATTCTATTGCGTCCCTGGCTTCGACGACTGGTCCGCCGAGCAACCTTCTTAATGGCACTATCTGGTCATTCTCGAGTCTGATCCTGTCGTTCGCAATAGAATGCGCGACTCCAAGCCGCTCAAGAATGTCTTTCAATCTGGCGTCATTTTGCATTTCATTGGCCAGCTTATCCTTCAGATAGAGTGTTTCGTCAAGGCTTATGGTATCCCAGTAGAATGAGTATTTTGGATGAAGCGGCAAGCCTAATTTGCAGATCTCAAACGCGTCTTCAACCGACGGCGCAATTAGCGGGTTTTCGGCCAGAACGGCCAACTTTGCCCTGTCAAGATCCGGGGACGACGTTTTCAGTTTTGATCTTAGTTGCTGCGCCCATATTTCCTCCACATAGCTTGCCGGCGGTAATTGCGCATTGTTTTCAAGGAAATCGCCGTAGCTTATCAGCATGTCTCCAAGGTACAGGATCTTGGCGACTTTTAGCCGGACCATTTCCGCCTCCTCCACCGTAAGCACAGGCATAACTCTACCATCGTCGAGCCTGACTATGGGGGCTTCCAGTGTGTCTACAAGAGCTATCGTGGATGCCTTTCCAGGCATGTCCATCTTGATCTGCGTGCCAGCAACAATGGCATAATTGAGCAATGCCGGCACAGCCGGGTGTATCCCTACAGTTGCAAACCCGGTGGTGTAGCAGCGGCCGTAGCGAAGTCTAAAGCCGCCTATCTTTTTCGCCATCGAAAGGACAGGCCTGCCGGTTATAACTTCAGACATCCTATGCTGAGCAGCGTCGTCATCGCCGGTCTGGATTGCTCCCTTAAGGTCCTGGAGCCACCCCCACCCGTCGAGCTTTAACGTCTCAACTATTTTCAACAACTTCCTGCTGCGGCCAATGAGCCCGTCGTTCATGACCCTAAGAGTTCCGCCACGCACCCTGTCGGTTGTGATCCGACGCATGCTCTTGTGCCCTACCACTTCGACTGGGTCTGTATCGACACCGTCGAGCTCGACTGGCAGGTTTGAAATGCACTTTATGACGTCTTCGTCAAGGACCTTGAACTGAAAGCCCATGACTTCACGCTCGTAGATTCGCAGTTCTTCGACGAACCTTCCGGTTTCGTCGTCAAACGAATTTGCGACGTACTTGGCAAGCCCTGCAACCTTCCTCGCGTGATCTGCCATTAGCATGGTGAGCGCGGCTTCTGTTCCGCCGGCCGACCTGATCGGGCCGGCAAATGACACGGACAAGTATTGCGAGCCGTCGGCGTTGCTTTTTATCGTAACGTCGGATATCCCCTGTAGCGGTGCGATAGTGACCCCTTCCGTGACCACGGCTAATGATACGCGTACGGCGTTTTCAAGCCTGGTCCTCAAGTCGCCTGACCCATATTCACCGGCCGCGATCTCCTCCGCTATCTTTAGCGCGGCCTTTTCCTTCGTAGTTGCCGCAAGCAGGGCACGCAGCCTGTCTGCGATCTCGATTTCGTGCATCTTGGCTACCCTGTCTGCAAGGTCGTAGGCTATCTTGGGCTCTACAATGTCCGCGGCGTCAATCCCTCGCCTTCTGGCCTTTAGCGCGTGCTGGTAGTTCTCGTGGACTTTCTTGAGGATGTCCTGTTGGTAGCGCCGGTAATAGGCAGGCATTCTCACGTCCTTGAGACGGGCCTCGGCTTCCTCCAGCATCATATGCTATCGCGCTCTGATTGCCTTGACTATTGACAAGAATTTTTCCTGCCAGTTCCCGTCCTTTTCTATCATTGTACCAATGACGATAATATCGGCGCCGGCTTTGGCTATCTGGGCAGCTGTTTCAGGTGACCTTATGCCGCCGCCTACAATCAGGGTTCCTTCGTACTGCTTCCTGACTGCCGCGACCATTTCTGGCGGCACGTTCTGCGACGCGCCTGAACCGGCTTCCAGATACACAAAGCGCATGCCCATGTATTGCGCTGCAAGCGCATACATAACTGCAAGGTTCGGTTTGTGGAAAGGAATCCCCCTAGCCCTGCCTACGAACCAGGCTGCTGTTCCTTCGCCCACAATAATGTAGGCTGTTGGTAAAGGCTCGATGCCGTATTTCTTTACCGCGATTGCGGCGAGTGCCTGGGCTTCCGTGATAAAGTAGGGATTTTCTGAGTTTAGCAGTGAGCTGAACAGGATAGCATCGGCCTTTGGTGATACGCCTGTGACATTTCCAGGAAATAATATCACAGGTATTTTGATCCGGGTTTTGGTTTCAGCCACCACCTTCGCCAACTCTAACTGGTCAGTGATAGACGAACCGCCCACCAAAATCGCCGAGGCCCCCTTCTCCTCAACTTTCTTTGCAGTCGCTGCTGCGTCTGAGGAGTTCTCGGAGTCAATAAGCGGAAGGCAAATCGTACCGTGTTTTTTTATCTCATCGCGGAGATACTGCTCTACCTTTCCTAACGCCACTTCCCCTTTTGAAGCGAGCTAGTCATTTTAAAGTTTGATGCTACGAATATTTTTATCCTAGGGCGCTATACAAATCTGTATAGCGTTCATGGCCGACGTAAAATCCAATTCTAACAATCTTTACAGACATCTTGTTGCAAATTCTCTATTTACTCCACGCCAGTTATCAATAATTTCGAAAAGGTTGCAGGGCAGTGGCCAGGCACAAAACATCAGTTCAGGAGCCTATTACAGGCAGGTCGGGCAGTGCCGGGACAAGATAAACGCGGTGCTTTACAGCATGATACTTCTACAATCGACGGGGATCGTGAAACCGGAAACCCTGAGTGCTTTGGGCAGACTTTCAGAGCAGTTACGCGTGATATTTGCTTCGGAAAGTAGTGATGTTGTCAGCAGGCTGAGCGTGAATGATGTGATATCTGTGACTGGCCAGTTGGTAAAAAGGATGTCAAAATTGTAAAATAATGTTGTTATGCAGTGATATATCACGGTGCTGCAACATAATAGCGTGACATGATCATAGACTTGTCCTTCCTGAATAGTGACCTTGTGATATCAGGCGTGATGGCGTTCCTGGTAGGGATGACAAGTGTGATGGTCTACATTCGGGTCAAGAGTTCCGTCGTGGAACGCCGGTATAAGGCAGACGAGGCGGTCATAGAGGCGGTTGTTCTCGAGTACACACGCCGACTGCGTGACTATGACAAAGTGATTGCAGGACTTAGTGCCAAGATGGACATTATAGAAGTAAAGTCGGAGACGCCTCGAACCGTCACATCACAGCCGTCACATCACGCGCAACCTCACGTAGCGCCGCCCAGTGGGCCTGTGACAATCACACAGCACGCGATTGTTGAGAACCAGGAGGCCAACGGCACTACAGATTACATATTAAAATTGTTGGCTGAGAGGCCGCTTACCTCGAGGGAGGTTCAACAGTCGGTCGGCAGAACGCGTGAGCACACCGCTCGCCTCATGAAAAGGCTGCATGACTCTGGTCTTGTGAGCAGAGATGTCAATTCAAAGCCGTTCCGCTATAATATCACGGACGCAGGTCAAGAGCGGCTGAGGGAGAAGCTTGAATCTGCTGCTGTCTAGTGATTTTGTAGATCCACTCTTTGCCCTGACGGTTTCTCGCCAACCTTCCTCGTTCTGAATATCTTGAGAGGTAGGTGGAAATGATGCTCAATTTTATCGGCTCGTTGTACTGATCTTCGTAGAGTTCGAGGATGTCAGTGGAGGTAAAGCCTCCGTAGGGGAATTTTGTCTCAGCTAAACTCCATATCTTGTCGCCTACTGAGCCCGGTGATGATGAGTTATTACGCGTCTCGTTTGTGTCGTTACCATTCGGCTCGATGTTGAGTAGGTCCATGAACTCAACTATCTTCAATATCTTCTCTTTCGACACGTTGCCCTCTAGTGAGAGGTTGTACTTGCTTCCCTCGGCGTCTTCTAATTCTATCTTGAACCTTCGCTTTCCCGAGCTCATACCAAATAGGTAGCTTGACCTGTTAATGTCTTAACACTTAACATCAGCTCTGCTACTGTTGATAACAAAGAGCTTAGCTCTTGTTAACCGCGCTTGAGACAGAATCTATTCTGGTTAACAATCAATCCGTGTTAACCGATTTTCTTGTAAAAATCTGTTCATTTGTAGTTCCAGTGGAAATGGAGGGGTCGTGTATGGGCATGTTAACAGTGCCAAGACCGTCATTAACGCTCCAGTGGAAACAAAGGGGTCATTATCAAGCCTTTTCAACCGGCCATGTTCGTATGCTGTTAACACCAGTGCAATACCAAAATTTCATCGCACACTGAGGCCCCTTACTTTCGTATCCAAACCCACTCTCACAGCTATGTACAATCAAAGTCATTATATTGATATGTTAACTAGCTATAGTTGATTTGGCCTGTTAAAAACGACCTGTTAACGTGACTGTTAAGGTAAGGTTAACAAGTTTCTTTCTGGAAAGGAAAAGAAGGGGTGGCAGCTGGTTAAAATGGGCGCGCCCATTATGGTGATCAACAATTGAGCTTCGACATCGACAATATTTTCAGCAAGGCCGCAACTGGCAAATCACTTGTCAAGAATCGCCAAGTCCTGACAATTGATTACGTGCCGGAAAAACTTCCATTCAGGGATGAAGAAGCAAAAACTCTGGCTCAGGTTTTGTCCACGCTCTTTAAGGGCGCACGACCATCCAATCTGCTGTTGTTCGGCAAGCCTGGAACCGGCAAGACAGCAGTGGCCAAAAATGTTGTTGATCGTCTGCAGAAAAAATCCAACGAATTGAAAATAGATGTTACCGTCATTTTCATAAATGCAAAAGCTGCTGGCAGCGCATACAAGGTACTCTTTGAAATCGCGGAAGAGCTCGGCATTAACAAGGAGCAGGGCAAGCAGGTGCACTTTACCGGCCTGTCGATGGGCGAAGCGACCGACAGGATATTACAATACATACAGAAGAAAAAACTCCATTTTATTCTGGTAGTAGACGAAATAGACTCTCTTGTCGACAAGAGCGGCGACGACATACTCTACAATTTTACAAGGGCCAACCAACGGATGACCAAGGGAGGTTTTGTCACTCTCATTGGGATCTCTAACAGTCTCACGTTCAAGGACAAACTTGACCCGCGTGTGAGAAGCAGTCTCAGCGAGGAAGAAGCCGTCTTCAATCCATACACAGTGGAGCAGCTGCGTCAGATCCTGTATGAGCGCAGTAAGCTAGCCTTTGGCGAGGGCGCCATTTCCGACGCGGCTATCAATCTTTGCGCGGCTATGGCCGGGAGGGAACACGGCGATGCAAGAAAGGCCATTGATCTGCTCAGGGTCGCGGCAGAGCTAGCAGAGAGGGAAGGCGCCGCCAAGGTTGATGAAAAACACGTTCGTGCAGGTCAAGACAGGATAGAAAAAGACGCACCTTTTGTTGCGCTAAAGAACGCGCCTGCCCACCACAAACTGGTAATAATTGCTGTCATAAAATCAAAGAATGGGATCACGGGCGAAGTATATGATCTTTACCTGTCGCTCTGCAAGCATGGAGAACAAAAACCATTGACGCAACGACGGGTCACCCAAATAATAAGCGAGCTCGAACTGCTTGGCTTGGTGTCGACAGACATTGTCAGCCAGGGCCGTTACGGTAGGTCTCAAAAGATTAAGATAACAATACCACCTGCAACTGTCAGGGATGCTTTCAAAGATGACTCTTTAGCGTCACTCATTGATTGAAATCTTGAACGAACGGCTGGAGTGTCGCTAGGTTAACAATAATGGCCATGCCCGGCGTCGGCATAATGCCCATAGTCTGTTGGTACTTTGTTTGACTTTGCCACGCACCTGAATTGACGACCAACGTTCCGCGGTAGCTTTGTATGTCTGTTACATGCACGTGCCCCGAATGGAAAATGTCGGGCACGTCGGAAATGACCATCATGTCTTCTTGCTCTGGAGCGATCGGAGTTCGTTCGCCATATGTCGGAGCGAGATGCCGCGCCTTGAGAAGCACCTTCATCGCTTCCGCCGGTCTCGAATAGCTGAGGCCGGGAATAGTGGCAATGACGTCGTCTAGGCTCTGGCCGTGGAACATCAACAACTTGACGCCGTTCAGATTCACAAAGGCAGGGTTGCCAAGCATCGTGCAGTTTTCAAGACCGTAAAGGTGGTCTACAGGATTTTTCCCCGGGATCGCAGGCTGTGGAAGCGCTCTCCTCCCAGGGTCGTGGTTGCCCGGTATCACAAGCATCTTGATATGCCTAGGTACTTTGGCAAGCAGTTGCTCAGTGTGGTTCATCTGTTTGCCGGCATCCATCTCTAGCAATTCCTTATCTTGGTTTGGATAAATGCCGATCCCATCTATCAAGTCGCCGCCGATGCAGAGGAATTTGATCTTGCGGACGAGGTCGTTATCAGACGATATCCACTCTAGAAATTGCAAAAATTCTTTTTCCATAAAATACTTGCTTCCGACGTGAAGGTCTGAAATCAATACCGCATACGCTTCAGATTTGCTCTTGCTCGCAAGATGATCAGGAATGTCCGGCGTCATGATGCTCTTGACTGTAAGCCCCGGCGCGCCCTTGCCATTTTCAAGCTCGAGCATGACCATCTGATCCATAGCGAGCGCAGATGCCTGCTTTTTTGCGTCCTCTGTTACTGCAATCACACTCAAAATCCCGGTATAGTCGTCGACTGCGATCTCGATCCAATTTTTCTTTGTGCGCCTTGACATCAGCAGGCCAGCCACTATGGTCGAGCTGGCGCTGGCGCGAAGGGTTGTTTTGCGCCTTTCAGCCTGCCTGCCGGCATGAGAATTTTGCTTCACCACCGCTATCTTGGATATTCGCTTGCTGTCAGGTCTCTGGGCAAGAATGCGCATCGATTTTTCAAATCTGCTCCTGAAAAGGGCCACATAACCTTCCACACCCTCTCCAGTGGTGACCTTCGGAGTGGGGTCCATCAATACTGTACATGCCTGCTCTACTGGCCCTTCGTCCTTATTGGGACTTAACAGGCTCTTGATGTCGTCAACCAAGATGACCGCATTTTTCGCCGGCTTTTTAGACTTAATTATATCCTGCACAGTCTTGAGCACGTCGGTCTCCAGCACCTTAAGCATCGCAAACGCGTCGGGATGTATCTGGAAGCCCTTACTGACCGCATACGATAATGCACTAGAAACTTCATTCTGTAAAGCCACGTTGCTCCCGTTCGTTTTGATGTCGAGCTTCGTCCTTAAGTAGATTTCTGTACGCAGCATAGTTTTATCCCAGAACATTACAATAACGTCATTGAAGAAATTTTGCGGAAGGTGCAAAAAGGAACTACCAGCAGATTCGAAATACCTTCTGTGCGGGGAATGCCACAAGCGCGTGGTCATGTCCGAAGAGGACAGAGCATTTTACGAAAACTCGCGCCTGCACTATTAAGGCTAACGTTATAATTGGCGTAGACACGATTTCCTGCCCGTTGGAGGTGCACCAGTCAAGACCAAAGGTGGCAGCTGGTCTCTCGTTCTCGGCATTGGCCATGCTCTACTCTGTCATGCTGCTCGGCGTCTACATAACATCATCGCACCAAGGACTTTCTTGCACAGAGTGGCCGCTCTGCCCAAATGGCTTTGGGCTTCCTTCAGAGAAACATTTCTTTGAGCACTACCATAGAGTGATGGTCATAATTGCAGCTAGCCTGATCTATGCAACCGCGGCATACGCCGCCAAAAACGCCAGGCCGGCACGCAAGACGGCGATAATAGCGGCAATTGTAGTATCTGTGCAGATTGTGCTGGGCATGTTGGTCGTAAATACGAAACTGCAGCCTCTGCTCGTCGCGACCCACCTTTCCACAGGCATCTTGCTCTTTGCAATGACGCTCATGACGTTCTTGGTGTCGTACAGGCTGGCCAGAAAACGTTGAGAATCATCAACGTCATGCTGATAGCAAAAATAATTCGAATGAAGGTTTTTTAGCATGTCTTGCAAGATTACTGGCAAGTGGTAAAATCCACGACCTAATTCCCTATCATGTGGTGCTTGAGAACAATAAGCAGACAAACGTGCGTTCTTCGAGGTATCTATAACAATTGACCAGTAGCCTTAATACGAAAAATGCGCCATGGAGAAAAGAGAATTGAACCAACCAATTCTTCTCGTAGACCAAAAGCCTAACACGGCAGCCCTGATGTCGACTTACCTTCGCGCTGACGGCTTTTCAGTTGATCACACACCAGACCCTTCTGAGGCACTGAAATTTGCGAGCGAAATGAAATACAGTGTTGTCATCACCGACCTCGTAATGCGCGGGATGAGCGGGCTGGATTTATACCGAGAAATTCGCTCATACGACGGCGAAGTCCGATTCATGTTTCTGCTCTCCGTGTCAGCAGAGGCGCTCAGACTTATGGGCTCGCTAGACAGAGATGACGTCATAAAAAAAGAGCCGCTATCGATAAATGAAGTCATCTCCAAGGTCAGAGCGGCACTTACGAATAGTCGCTGAAGATGCTGTTGATGCTCGACAATAGATCGTTTCGCAACTGTATAACCTTCCTGCGTTTTTCTCCATCCAGATCTGTCATGAGTAGCGAGTCAAGACCCTCTACCAGATACTTAATATTCGTCATAGTCAATAGATTGCTCTCCTCTTCCTGATTTTTGCTTGCCATTGCCCCACATCTATATGGAACTACTTGTTATTAATCCCACTGGAAACTTTCTATTAGAAATAGTAATCTAACGCCTACGAGCAACTTGCTTTATGGCCGAGAGCCAGCAAAAGACCATAATCAATCTGTTCAACTCTGGTGTGCCTCCAGATGTGATTGCGCGCCAGCTCGATATCAGTCGGGAGGAAGTTGATAGCGTAATAATGGATGCTGAAAAATCCACAAAGCCTCCAGAGTCGCCGTCCTTGGCCTCGTTTTATCTAGATGCGGTGGTCGACCTAGACAAGGCGATCAAGCTCGCTCAGGAGAGGGTATGGAAGGCTCTAAAGGTGGAGAGCAAGTTCGACCTCTCGACCGAAGAAACACAGGAAATCCTTACCAAGCTTGCCAAATCAAAGGTAATGCTAGTGATATTGCACATCGACCTTGTTGGCTCCACTAGGCTCTCGTCGACTCTGCCTGCAGACAGGCTCGCTGCCATAGTCCAGGCGTTCACACAGGAAATGTCTGTAACTATCACAGCATATGGCGGCTACGTGCTGAAATACGTGGGCGACGCAATCTTGGCGTTCTTCCTTGCAAACCAAGACAAGTACCTGCCGTGCGTCAACGCGGTAAACTGCGCCCGGTCAATGATCAAGATAGTACGGGAGGGGATAAACCCGATCCTGAATCAGTACGATTACCCGGAGATCAACGTGCGAGTCGGGATCGACCTTGGCGAGTGCGTGGTAGTACAGTATGGCTGGGATGCCTTTAATGTCGACGGCAAGAAGCTGCGAAGGCCACACTATGACATCCTCGGCTACACGATAAATATTGCTACGAAAATGACTACGCTTGCCAAGCCCGACCAGATAGTGATAGGCCAGATGGTCTACGATGTGTTAGAGGACCGGCAAAAGTCCACATTCCACCCGTTAGCGATTAGCCCCGAGGTGTGGAGTTACATGAGCGATTATTCGCAGGGCATTTACCGCCTTTACGGCACTGCCTGAGGAAGCTAGAGAGAGTAAATATATATCGGAAAAATAAGCTATTAGAACTATCAATGCGGTCTATCGAATACGAGGACTCTTTTGTCAAGATAGCTGGTTTGATCGGCGGCGAGGAGTACGTCAAGGTTGCCCGCGCCCTACTGAACACCGAGGACGTCACTGACGAAGAGATTGCAAGCGCGACAGGATTGAAAATAAACATCGTGCGCAAGGTGTTGTACGACATGTTTGGAAAGGCGCTGATAACCGGCATCCGCGTCAAGGACGAAAAGAAGGGCTGGTTCGTATACCGATGGCGCGCCAAGCAGGACCAGGTCGACAACTTTATCGACAACCAGAAGAAAAAAATCCTAGACAGGCTGCACAAGCGACTGGAGTACGAAGAGTCGACCGAGTTTTATCATTGCGGCAACCGTGATTGCCCGCGAGTGAAATTCGACGCAGCGATCGAACAATTCTTCAAGTGTCCCAACTGCAAGGGTCCTCTTAACATGGTGGACAACAGCAAGGTCAAGGAAGCTCTGAGATACAAGATCGACAAAATAACGACCGACGTTTCCTCAAAAAGATAATTATGATATGTCAGGTTAACTAGAATCAAGAATTTTCACAGCTTTATGAGCAATAATCATGACGAATTGATTCCTTTCGATACGTACCTAAAATATTAGATACTGGTATGCTCGATGAGGTTAAAGATTGACAGAAGCCTCGAGCAAGGTAGGGATGATTGGCTTAGGAATCACCATAGTAGCCATAATAATGTCCGGAATCGCGCTAGCCATGCTGACAGGGATCACTACTCGGATCCAAACGCTGGGCGGCGCTACGGACGGATCTACACAACAAAAAGCAATGGAAGTCGGAGCTCCAGGAAATGACCCAAATGAATTTTACATATTCACGCAAGAGCTGAACGCGGATGAAGAGAAGCTAGGATTGCCGGTGGCAGTCTACACGGTAACACAAATCACGGTCCACAAGGGAGATAACGTAACCATCCACTTCTACAATCCTGCTGAAGAAGCTGACGACAGACACACATTCACAATGCAGGCCCCTTATAAAATGAACTATGACCTCGCTGGCGGAGAGAACAAGACATTTTCGTTCACTGCTGACACGGTAGGGCGATTCACTTACTTCTGCACATACGATTTGCCTAGCATGATAGGACAGCTTGAAGTTCTGCCATAGACAAATCTCCCATTTTTCTTATCACACGAGAACAGAGCATCAGTAGATATCCCTTATTTAGTTTGACGATCTGTCTATATCATGCCAGGCGTTAACCAGCGTTCTGTAGAGATATTTGATTCCCCAATAACCAGAAAGCAGACCTACACTTCACTCCCCCGCCCAATCCAGTGTGCCCGATGCGACCACCTTGCTTATTGCAAGGTGATGTATGACATTGGAGAAGTAATCAAGGTGGAGTTTCTTTGCAAGACGTGCTGCGATTCTAGTTAAGTTTGGTAGACCTGACACTGGCGCTGCATTTCGGACATTTTTCAATCACCTTACTTGCCATACCCGAGGCACACCAAAAACATGATCCACATAGCAAAAAGCGAGCCTGCTTTACAATTTTATCAAGTTTGTTCATGTAAATCATTTGTTCAGACAAAGTAGCCAGCTGTTCTGCAGTTGGCTCTAATATAGCTATGCCCGGTCGTTCTCGAGGATTGCCCTGGATGTTCTGAAAACTTTCAGCCACATTTTCCATGTCAGTCTGCCGGTGTTTGTGTTCTGTCTGCTTGGATGATATGATGCGAGAAGCACCTTTCCATCGAGGTTGTAGCGAGCTCCATGGCCAAATACAAGTCGTTTTGCGCCGGTTGTACGACAGTAAGCGTCAAATCCAATCTTGCCAAGCGCAAGTACGACCCTGACTTTATCCAAAAGCTTGAGCTCGGATACAAGGTATCTAGAGCAGTTGTGCAATTCAGAGGGAAGCGGTTTGTTGCCAGGAGGCGCGCATCGCACTGCCGCAGTGACGTAGGCGTCTCTTAAGGTCAAGCCGTCGTCTTTGCTCGTGCTTGTCGGCATGTTTGCAAACCCAGTTTCATGCATCGCCTTTGCGAGCCAGTCACCAGAGCTGTCGCCGGTGAACATCCTTCCTGTCCTGTTACCGCCATGCGCTGCAGGTGCAAGCCCTATTATCAGTAATCTCGCATTCGGGTCGCCCCAGCTTGGCAGCGGTCTTGCCCAATACTCTTCATCTTCAAACCTTCTCACTTTATCCCGGCCGACCTTCCTAACATATTCCGACAATCTAGGGCACAATGCACATTTAACGACCTTTGAGTTAAGCATGCGAAGCTCTTCAGCGCCCACATGCGACGATAACGATCTAGCTATTATTTATTCAACCTAGCAAAGCTCCTGATTACCTATGTCATGGTAGAAAGGGAAGTGGTCCCTTTCCGATGAAGTTCTATTTTGTTCCGGTTCTAAATAGCCTAGTCCTGCCAATGACAGCAACAATCCCTATTAGCCCGGCAATCACGCCAACGACGGCTATAGGAAATTCTGGAACGATACTTGCACCCGTGACTGCAACATCGTGTGAGCTATGCGTATACGATACTGTCATCATGGCGTCGGCTCCAGCGCCGGCCACCTGGAAATCAGTCGTAGCCTTCCCATCAATCTTGACAGTGTAGGGTCCGTTAAGCATTTTTCCAATGGCGATCTCTGTTTTACCTTGCGTTCCAGTCTGTCCATCGGCTTTGAAGGTAAGTGTCTTGCTAGATTCGTCAAGTTTGAAATCGCTTATGGTAGAAGAACTCTTTACGTCGACTTGAAGACTCTTGCCTCCTAGCGTTATAGACTGAACTTTCAGAAGCCCGATGTCGGCACTCGCTCCCATGTCAGTTGCACCGGTGACTTTCAGTGTGCTCACAGAAGTGTCAAAGGCCGAAACATCACTATCAAATTCAGCAACCGGAGCTGCATACATTGCAGCTATCCATCTTGAACCTGTCTGGACTATAATCATTCTTGCCTTTGATGGCGTTCCATCTTGGGTACATTCGACTGTAATTTGTGATGCAGCCACTCCGCTCACCTGGGTAGTGCTAGTTAGTGGCGTCCCACATTGAGAACTAGTGTCCGATGTAAATGATGTTGGATCTGTCGGCGGACTGTCCATCTTTGACTTGTCCATTATCATCAGAAACATTCCTTTCGTAGCTGTCCCACCTGACATCCCTCCTGGCGCTACAGAAATAATCAATCCCGCGTCCGTAGATATAGCCGCGCCTTCCCATCCCTCAGGGAAAGTGATTTCAACTCCAGCCTGAGAATTTGTATATGTTCCACTTACCATCGTAACTCCTGGTATAGTCTGCGCTCTTACTTCACCAAAGGAAAGTAAGAGAGAAAAGAAAGCGGCAGACAAAAGAGCTACGACAAAAACAGAAGAGTTCGTATGTTTCATTGCCTCAATCTCACTGACCTAATATTTAAGCAAATAGCCAGCAATTAGCTTTGTCCAAAAATAGGATTATTCGCCAAGGATTTTTCTAAACAAGTCTGAGCAGCATGTTCTGTTTGAATATTAGGCGTTCGTTGACATCGCTCAGCAACGAATTTTTGTTTGGCACGACCATGCGTCTACGGACGGGATTCTTCTATAAAACAATCACGGGCTGCTTAGATATAATGAAAGGCTTATTCAACTGCAGAGAAGCGAAAAACAATTGCGACGACGAGATCCAAGAATGAGCTCAAATATTGAAGATAGAAGAAGGCCTAAATGCCGTAAGCAGTATTGAGATGATAGGCTTCAGATGGAATATCAAGGCAAGGTAACCCCCTGACTCCTTTACGCATGGCACCTTTGCAGAGGGTACACTGGTTCAAATCAGGGTTGGAATCTGGTGAAATCAATTCTTGCAATACCTTTTGAGACATTGCAATAAGATATTTGCAGGCAGATTGTATGCCAATCATTTGTTGCCGGAATGCTGAATAATCTATTAATATCATAAGATTCTTGCGCAAAAACAGCAAATCCATTCGTCGGAATCGGATATAAAATGTCCGAGAAATATCAATGCGTGATTAAAGCAAACTCTATAGCTCTGCTTAGTGGTTCAATTCTTGTAGTATCTGTGATGTTGTTACCTAGCATGATCTCGAAATCGTCATTCGGACAGTCAGAGAAAGATGACACTAGTAGTAATGACTACAACTCTGGCTCGCTCATCAAAGTGACCATAGATTCGGAAGCACCGAGGGAAGCGAGCAACGCTTTCAGGCCAAATCCGATATATGCGAAGGTCGGTGACACTATAGAATGGATAAACCGCGATACAATCATCCATACAGTAACGTCGGGCGATGGTCCGGACGATATAGACAAGGGTATTGTATTTGATTCGCAAATCCTGCCCCCAACAAGAACATTCAGTTACATGGTGGATAGGCCTGGACAATTAATGTATTTTTGCGAATTGCATCCACAAATGGTAGGAACAATCAATGCGAGTGAAACCACAATAACGCCAGAATTTTCGCTCGGGTTGCCATCAATAATTCTTACTATAGCTGTAATCACAACCATCGTTGTTACAGCTCTGCACAAGGGAAGAAATGGCATCGGAGCTACCCAAAATTGAACCCTCTGGACGCTATGAACAAATAGCTTATTCAATCACTGTTGATAGAACGGGTTAAAGAAGATCCGGCTAGCTTCTCCCTAACTAATCATAGAAAGATGGCGTGCCGAAAGCTCTTAAGCTCGCATCGTATAGTCTGTTTGTGCAGATTCAAAAGACACAGACTTGCCAGTTATGCTTTGATGAAGTTTCAATAGGCCAACACGAACAACATTTGCTTGAATTTCATAGAATCAACCCGAAGGCAATAGCCGATAGGCGCCCATTGAGGCAGTGGTTTCATGATAACGGGGAAGAAACATCACGTTTTTGATATCCCTCCAAACGCTGGAGATTTAGTATGCATGCACGTTTTTGGTATGATCTAGCAAATCCGAGTAATTTCGAAAAATACTTCCACACTTTTCACAGGGCCAATCTGAACGCTGAAACCGCAGGTGAACCGTCCTTTTGGGTACTGCCATTCTATGTCAAAGACTCTGCCATTCCATTTAATGGTTTTCTGGAACTGCGATAATTCAGCAGTTATAATCGCAACTAACGTGTCGGCCTCACTGCAGATCTATTATGAGTGATGCGCCAACGGACCCTCCGGTTGCAACTAGCTAGTGCAGTTCAAGGACATTTTCGACGTGATGTATGAGGTCAGCTACATTGACTGGCTTTTTGATGTAACATTTTACCTCATCCAGTTCTGGGAATAATTCTCGGAAACGGTCACGATATGTTTCAAATGCGGTTAGGAAGCACACCTTAACCTTAAAATCAACATCTCTTATCTTCCTGTAAAGTTCAAATCCGTCCAACCCTGGCATTCGAATATCCAATATTAGTAGCTCATAGCGATTTGGACGATACTCCGAAAGGGCTCGCTTTGGATCATCGTATGTGTCAACAACAAAGTGATGCATTTCCAGTGATCTCTTGATAATCTGCAAAATGTCCTCTTCGTCATCTACTGCCATAATGCGAATTTTTCGCGGCGTCGAAGATGCGGACGTTCTTCTGACGTAAACACTGGAACTAGTCAATTCAAACTCACTACCTGTTCAAGCGCGAGTTGCCTGTCAACAACATTAATGCCATCATTGTATTAAAAACAAGACAAGAATTGTTCCTTTAGATCTCATCTGTCAGCTATGTCACTGGTCGTACTCTAAAACGAGTTCTCTATAGTGGCTTTTGCATATGGTCTCTCGCTCTTTTTCCGGGAGCCTATCAAAATCGCGTTTATGGTATACGCATAGTAGAGTAGACTTCAAATCGGTTTTAGTTGGGATAGATCTTTCATACTCCACTAATTCATCGAGCTTCCTTAGATGGTAGAATGCTCCCATATCTGCAATTACGCAAATCCCAGCTTTATTCTTGACTCTTGCGCGGTTTTCCAATCCTCTAAGATAATCGAGGAAATCTGCGGATGAGGGGTTAAAAATCGTGCTAATTGCATCGGCTATTATTAATGTCTGGTCAAGCTCGTATTTCTTCACGTCTATCTCGAGCTCTTGCAGTGCGTATCTTATCGAAGCCGGTGTTAGGTAATGCGGAAGAAGCATTACAATTTCATTGCTGGCCACAAGTCGTTGTTTGCAATGTCTTGCATAGAGTTCCCGCAACGAGTCATAATCAGGGTACGTAAGGATGTTGTGCTCACCAAATTCAAATTTGTGAAGTTGCTCAATAATTGCTAACAAATTGCCATTAACCAGTCTTTCCCTAACCAAAAGCTAGTCTTTCTCTCGTTGTTACAGAACGATGAGACATATTAAAGATTGTTGGCAACTCTTCAGTCTGTTTTTCGTGAGCAATTTTAGAGAATTATTTTTCGCCATCTTGAAGGAACTATTTCAAGAAGTGGCAGGTAGGCGCAATTTGACCTCATCACAAATTCGCTGAATTGTAAATGGTTTTTGGATAATATCCCGTTTATGGAGAGCACGATTCTTTGCATTCATTTCCTCAGCTAGGTAAGTGGTCATGAATAAAACTTTCATTTCGGGCCTAACTGACCATATTTTTTCTGATAGCTCCAACCCGTTCATACCTGGCATACGGATATCCGTTATTACCAATACAAAGGAGCCGGGAGCAGACATGAACGAGTCCAGCGCTTTCACTGAATCCGCCAGTGCTAGGACTTTGAATCCATATTTTTCAAGAGCTCTCTGGATTATTCTCAATTTGTCCTCTTCGTCGTCAACGATCATTATTGTTTGACGAGTAGAATCCATTGTCTAATTTCTGAAGCGGGGATGTTTCAAATAAGGATTTTGAGAGGTCCAGCGCCAATATGCCTCAGGTATGACATTAGGTACGCCATTTAGGTACGCCATATTAGTGTCTCTCTCACGACATCAAGGCTACTTAATTTGTTGACACTTTCAGCGTGATTTGTGATTTATCTAGAACCTCATACTGTATCTTGATTTCACCGTGTGCAAACTCTAATTAGACAATTCATCTATTCAAATTCATGCCATCGCAAGAATTCCCCACCCATACTAATGAAAAGAGACGTTTGACTATGAAATAATTGGCAAATTTACTGTGAAGTCTACCGAATTAGAGATTACAATTAACGAGGTTATCTCATTTTATCTTGGTGATTCAAATGACAAAAGAAATACGATGCGCGAACTGATATTGTACGATCCTAGCAGCGCGTTTGACAAGAAGGTTAAGATCTTGATTGTGATTGTAAACAGACTTTATCCCGACAAAATTGAACGTAACGCCAAACTCTTTACTCGACTAGGCGAAGTGCAGGCACTAAGACATGATTTAGCATACAGTGTCCTATCGCTCAAGGATCAACCTGATATGTCTGGCGCCCATGGCATGGTTATCAAGTATAAAAACTTCCAATTGGTAGAACAAGAACTACCCGGCAAGCGCATTGCTGATCGAATCAATGATGCCCAGTTTGCATTACAGGAATTGCGAAGTATTTTGAGTGATATTTCAAAAGGTGAAGACGAATTGCCTTTCAAGGTTAACTAGTAATTAGTAACGACTGGTTACATACAACTGTGTATGTAGAAGAATATGAGTTAGTAGCACATACAAATAATGATCGAAAACACTAGTAGTAATTCAACTAGAAAGAAGCGAATACTGGTAGTTGACGATGAAAGAGACATTACAGAAAGCATCAGATCAGCTCTGAAAGACCGTTATTGGGTCGACACAGCCGAAAATGCTTTAGACGGCCTTAGGTCTTACAAACCTCATTTTTATGACCTGATACTTTTAGACTTTAGAATGCCCAATATCGATGGGGCCGAATTTTATCAGGAACTAAAGAAGATGGATCCAAAACAAAAGGTTTGCTTCATTACGGCCTACGAAGGGTTGGAAAAAAGGATGACGAATTTGCAGTGGAGAAACACCGTAAACTCTGTCTTTCATGAAGATGTTATGTTCCCATTGCTAAAGAAGCCATTTGATAGGGCAGCCCTCTTGGCAAAGATTGCTAGCATTGTTGGACAATAAAAGAACATGTCTTAGCTTCGCTTTATGATGAGAGACTATTGCGATCGCCTTATAACACCAATGCACCTTCAAAAAAAGCATATGGCCGCATCGAGTAGCCCTAGGAGATGCAAGCTACTGGGATGCGGCGGAACCATGTCGCTTGCAAGGAGCAACCAAGCAGAACAATGGCACTGGGTTTGCAATAGGTGCGGCCACATTGAAATTATGAAAGGATGAGAACAATCGGGTTATGCTAATTAGTCCTTCTTTCTTCCTGAAGGAACTTTATCGGCTGGTTTATCATGACGGGTCCGTAATGTGGCGCATATTCTTAGGTGATAGTAGCCAAAGGCTCAAGAACGCTGCATGAACCAATAAGCAATGTTTTTTGCATTTTTGAGTTTGATAATCTTTGTATTCTGGTTCATAATAGTCTTTGCCCTGCGCATGAGTGGAACTAGTTCTTTTGTACCATAATCCCCTAGATAGCTTGACCAATAGTATGCACACGACGACTATGTTAGATACCGCATTTATCTGCGAAGCCTGTCGCATAGTTATGATATTTGAGTCTGACAGGGACGAGCACAAGAGAATAACCGGTCATTCAAAGTTTATAACTCATGATTTAGCTGTTGGAAGGGATGCAACTGAATATGGTGATAAATGATTGACATGTAAAGGTATATGCATCCGTCACAAGGCTCAAAAGCCAGTCGGCTCAGGCCGGTACGCCAGTGGACAGAAGAGATGCCAGATATGTGAAATATTCATCAAATGGGATGGACTCTGGTGCCCATGCTGTGGCTATA
>DASYSB010000001.1:0-42618 GCA_036003785.1 Nitrososphaera sp. | reverse complement strand
GATACTCTTCCAGCTCCTTGTATAATGTAGCTAGCATGGCCAGAGCGGGTAGAGCTAAAAACAATTCACCACAAAACATTTTATCCATCAAGTGTAAGGGGCTGGTAGCTGAAGTCAACTACCAGCACCCGGGGAGAAAGGGTGGGATGCTCGGGAAAGAGCTACCCTTCTTCCTTGATTCTATTATTGAGAGCTGTATGTAAGGATATAGCGCTTCTGGGAGTAAAACTAGTCCAGTGTCAAAGTTGACATTATTTTGCGAGTTTAGTAAGGACCTTGCTGTAAATCTTAATAGTATTACTATCCCAATAACGTAGTGGGGTCGGTGGGATTTGAACTCTAGAGTATCCCAATACAACTTAGGATTAGAGCCAAATAATTAACCCGGCAGCCTCTCATTCAGCATGAGTGCCAATAGTGCCGCCCTCAGCTCCTTCCCATAAGACGCCTGCTTGAAGTATATCGCATTTTTAGTATGATCAATAGATTGCGAAATCTCGTCGAGCCTAGGCAGCGGGTGCATCACCGCGACGTCCTTCTTTGCCCTTGCAAGGGTCTTTTCATCAATAGTATAAGTGCCCTTGACCTTTTCATACTCCTGAGCGTCGGGAAAGCGCTCGCGCTGGATTCGAGTAACATAGACGACGTCCAGTTCTGGCAGCACTTCGTCAAGTTCGCTGTGTTCCTTTATCTTCAGCTTTCCCTGCAGCTCGTAAATTGATTCCTTCCTTACCTGCAGCGTGGGAGGCGACACAAGATGAATATCCACGTCATAGTTGGCAAGCCCGTACAGCAATGAATACACGGTCCTACCGTACTTCAGGTCGCCCACGATTGCTATTGACAACCCATCGATCCTGCCCTTCTCCTTCAAGATGGTATACAAATCAAGCAATGCCTGCGTAGGGTGCTCTTCGCTGCCGCTCCCTGCATTTATGATCGGGTTCTGCGACAGTTCGGCTGCAAACCTGCTAGAGCCATCCATCGGGTGCCTGAGTACAATGACGTCCGAATATAGATCAATGATTCTTATCGTGTCGGCCAGGCTTTCGCCCTTTTCCACGGATGACGATTTCAGGTCGGCAATGCCGATGGAGCTGCCGCCAAGTGACGCCATCGCAGCTTCAAAACTCATCCTCGTCCTGGTCGATGGCTCGTAAAAGATGTAGCCAAGAGCTCTACCCTTTCCAAGCTCGCCCCTCTCGCTGTGCTTGAGACTGCTTATCTTGTCTGTGGCTTCAAACACATACTCCAGATCATCCTTTACAAAATCTTTTATCGAGACAATGTCTTTGTCAAAGAACGGGTTTGCGCCCATCATTACCTTAGCGAAAAGAGGTTGTTATAAACACTTCTTGCTACCTAGTATACAGTGATTTCCTTTCTTCTACCATCAAGGCATATCCGGTAATTATCGAGCAAATCCCTGCCCAAAAGCGCCGTTGCGGGTGTCCGCTCTGGCAGGTCCAGACATCCTACGTGCATGTTGTCATAGAGCTTGCCAAACAGCTCTATCGACACTTCATAGTAGGGGATGTAGATTATTCCCGCCCCGGTCACTGTTTCGTCGCTTCCAGCAAACGACAGGTTCATCTCGTTTGCGATGTATGTCGGTATTATAGTCTTTGAAGAGGCAAAATCGAGGTGAGCATCGACAACAATTTTCTTGTTGCTACCTGCGTCAATGATCTCCATATTGACCAGAGGCAGATTATTCTTGTATTGAATGATGATTGCTTCTGTCATGCCCTCCATCAACTATACAGGTGCATATCTAGAATAAGTAGATGTTCATGACCCGCGCCAAAAATAGATTGAAACATTAAAGTACGTGGAGTAGCCTTGTATGAGGTATGACACGAAAATTCGATGACTGGTGGAAGACAGTTCCAGCTGACTTGAAGGCAAAGGCTCGCAAGGGCGACGAATCAAACAAGCCTCTGCTCAACCAGATTAACTACGTTCTCCTGCATCTTCACTTGGCAGGCAAACACGACCTGAAGCCATCCCATGCAGAACTAAAGGATTGGCTTCACAGCGGCCAGGTTGACGTACTGCGAATGAACAAGTAATGCGAGAACACGCAAGCCTTAGTAATCTGACTAGTACTAGTAGTGATTTCTATTTTTTGTCTAATGGGTCACTGCCACAAGCTCTACAATCAGCCCATCGTCCCATCCATATTTTGCCTTCATCAACTTCCTGACTTCAGCTGCTAGAGATTCTTTGCTTTCAATTACTTGTCCAGTGCCTGCAAAGTTCTCATTCCCTACTCTAAATGAAACTTTGGAATTGTGCTCGATATTCTGAACCCAGTGCGCGCGCTCCTTGCCTTCCGACATTACGTAATACTTTTCTTTGTATTTTACAAACCAAATCTCTATTGTATGCTGCCTTCCAGTCTTCCACCCCGTAGTAGTGATGTAAATGAATTGACCCTCTGACAATTTACCATGAACAGCGAGACATATCTATTAAGCGCACTGCACCTGTCTAGGCGACATTGCAGCTTTGAAAATTCTTCATCTTCTACGCGCGATCCGATAGACACTATCTTTGGGGGACTAGTCTTCCTCCACTTCCAATATATCCTAGTAGGCAGAAGTACAGACGCTATAATGTCAAGAAGCCGGAGTCATGGTATTTCCTCAGGGCCGTTGATAATAGCGGCAGCTCTGGTCGTGTCCCTCTACCTCCAGCCTAGCAACGTGCTATCAGCCCCAGATGCATACGCTGCCGAGGCCAAGGCCGAGATGGGCCAGCCATTCAGCCTTGCACTCAACCAGACCGCGTCTATGGAGTCCGCAGACATTGCAGTGAGGTTTGTCGATGTAACAGAAGACTCCCGGTGTCCATCGGACGTAGTTTGCATATGGGAGGGGCGGGTTTCTATCCTGGTTGACCTTATGCAGATTTCTAGCGGCAGCGGCATCGCACAGTTCACACTGAGCCTTGGAGGAGGCCAGGTATCAACAGGGTCATTTGGCAACTATTCGATTAGACTTCTGGATGTCCAGCCGTACCCAGTGAGCACAAAGGAGATATCGCCATCCGATTATGTCGCCACGCTGGTGGTTGATTCTTCCGGCGGAGGACAGGTTCAGTCGCATGGCGTTCTTGTAAAGGCAGAGACATCTAACGCGCCTGTCGCTGCTGTCATCTCTGGATGGAACGTGGAAAAAGGAAAAGGAGCCGCGGTGCTATTCATGCAGGGCGAGAATGCCGGCCCAAAAAGAATAGTCGTACGGTTTGTCCCTTCCTCAGCCAGCAGCTGTTCCCACGGGCCGGATCCGGCTGAGTGCATCGACGGCCAGATAACGTTGACTAACAGCAATGACCCCTTGATGAAAGAAGGCAATAAAGTTCATCTTGAAATCGATACTTCGAAAACGCGATTGTTCCTGACATTCGCAAACTCGGCAGAAACAGGCAAGGAATACATTTTGAATATAACAAAATTCAAGACATGGCTCAAGCCCATAGCTATTGACAATAATACTTCCAAAGTGTCTCTCAAAGAAGGGCAGCGTGACGGCCCACTGTTGGTGCAAAAGATTTACTCCGACCGCATAGAGGGGCTAAACTTTCCGGAATATCCTATTGCCACGGATCAGGGCTACCCGATAACTTTGCGCGTTGGGGAAAAGGCAAGCAATGGCTGCACCGTTATGCTCACTCTTGTCAAGATTGAAGACAACACAGCTGTATTCTTGAAGACCGTGGACACAGACAGGCCGTGCCCGATCTGCTGGCTACAAGTAGCGTTGCTGTCTGGCTAGAAATAAATAATGATCAAAAAACTCAGCGGCCTACTTTCTTAGCGCGCTGAAAAAAATGTACAGCACGGCTATTATCTCGAACCTACCGAGGATCATGTTTGCCGTTAGCATCAGCTTTGAAAATGAATCAAGCGCCAGCGAAGTTATGCCTGTACTCAGGCCGGTGGTGGACAGAGCCGAGACCGACTCGAACATGCCGTCTTCAAAGCTCCTGCCAGTCGTGTAGCTCAGGACGGATCCGGTAAGGATTGAAACGAAGACGAAAAGGCTGATTACAATGAGGATCTCCCTTACCAACTTTATCCCTACCACTTCTCTGATCACCTGCAAGAGCTCGCCATGCTTTTGCACAATTTCTCTAAAGTCCCGGGTGCGGTACTCTTCGCGGATCCGCTCGAGTATGCCGTTGTCTTCACTCCTGTGCGGGTTGGCTGTCGAAGAAATGGAGCTGAGGGCTTCGTGTATGGGCTGGGATTGCTGCATTTCACTTTTCTTTGTCCCTATCCTCTTCGCAAATTCCTGGTACAATATGACGAACCTACCAATCTTTATTCCGCCAGCGGTGGAAAACGCGGTTCCGCCCACCATCATCAAGACTATCATGAATACCTTGGCCGCCACCGGTAAGGATTGCATGTTGATGTACTGGAATCCGCTATTGGTTGAAGCGCTGATAGTGTGGAACACAGCCGCCCCTATGTCAAACCCCGTAGTGCCGGCAGCCAGCAGGAAAAATACAGGGATTGAGGCGACCAGCAAAATAAGGTACACTGTGACTTCGGTCCCGAGAGTCTTTTTGGTAAACAACCCCTTCCTGCTAAAGATGTAATAGTGGAAGGCGAACGGAAGCGCGGAGAGTGTCATGCCGGCGCTTGTAACCACGAGAAATCCGGCGTTGCCCGGCGAAATGAAATCCGACGTCGGCGAAAAGCCGCCGCCTGTAATCGTGGCAAACACCGCAGAAACTGCATAAATGCTTGCGATCTGGCCACTGAGCATCAGCAGGAGCACCAGGACGACCGTGTACACGGAGAATATGCCTACCAGCGTCACGATGAATTCCTTGAACCTGAGCATTCCACCCCCAAGCACGCTCTTCCACGCGCTCAGTTTCTCCTCCGGGAAGAAGAGGATCATTACCAGATACACGAAGGACAGTCCTCCAACCCACTGCGTGTAGGACCGGTAAAAGTTGAAGCTCTGCGGCAAATTCTCCGGCTGGGTTATCATTGACAGGCCGGTAGTTGTAAACCCCGACGCGCTTTCAAACAGGCTATTGACAAAGAGTGAGTTGGCGTCTATCCTTGGTAGAAATGGGTTAAGATAGATGTATGGCAGAGATCCAAACAGCGACATCAGTACAAAACTGGCGACTATAAAGATCGAGGCCTGCTTCAAGTTCATCTGGCCCTTCTCGCCATAGGCCATCAAGAAAAACCCGGTGAAGGAAAGCCCCACCACTTCAAGATAGACGCCCGTGATGCTGCTAGCTTGGCCAAGCGCCGTACCAACCAGCGCCGGAACGACAAGGAGCACGGCCGAGAATTGTAGCAGCACTCCCAAGTTCCCAAGCACCGGCTTGTACCGCATCTTGAAAGTGCTCTTCGCTCGCTCTAGTGTCCTTTCTAGCACGGACTTGCTGACTGCGTCTGCAAGCGAACGTTGCGTGACTACCCCTATTATGCCGGTGCTGTCCGTCACAGGGACCCGCTTTATCCTGTTGAGCCGCATCAGCTGCAACGCTTGCTTGACGGTCCCGTTGGAGGAAATCGTAACAAGCGGAAACGTCATGACCGACTTTAGAGAAGTGAGGCTTGAATCCTCGCCTTTGAGCACCACCTTTTCAACTACATCGCCGGTGGTGACCATGCCAAATGCCAGCCCATCCCTTGTTACGATTACCGATTCCAGCTTTTGCGACTGCATTTCCTGGACAGCGGAAGCTACAGTTGCATTTTCTTCTAGGGTGACGAACTGTCTTTGCATGTATGACTTTGCTGGTCTTTCCAGTACATCTTGACGCTGCATAAGCCGAATGGCGCAGACTAGCAGCCTATGCCATTTCTAATAACCTTTCTTCTGGTAATGATAATGACATCGCAGTTATGCAGGTCATACTCGGCTGTTCCCGGCGTGCCCGCAGAGCGCAATAGGTTCATATCAGATATTTCATAACGCTATACAATTCATGGCAATATACCGCTACACATTTTACAAGAGCCCCAACATCGGCATCTTTGTCAAGGCAAATGACAGCATCATACTCATCCCGCACGGGTTCGCAGAGACGAAGTCACAAAAGCTTGCCGAGTACCTTCAGGTGAGGGAAGCGCGCGCTTCGATTGCTGGCACCCGGCTCCTAGGCCCAATGTCGGTCATGAACAACAACGGTATACTGCTCCCGTCGATAGCTTCTGAAGACGAGATGGAGTCGATAAGGCAGGCAACCCAGCTCAAGGTCGACCGGGTGGCAAGCAAGTTCACCGCCATTGGCAACCTGGTGGCCGCCAATGACAACGGCGCGGTGGTATCGCCACTGCTCAGGGGCGAGCTTGACCTTCAAATTCAAGAAGTGCTCGGCGTGCCTGCGCATACGATGGCGATCGGTGGCTTTGTGCAGACGGGGTCCATGATCTCGGCGACGAATGTCGGCGCAGGAGTGACCCCGAGGGCGACTGAGGAAGAAGTCAAAATAGTCTCGGAAGCGCTGCAAGTGCCGGCAGAGCCGGTGACCGTGAACGGTGGCATGCCCTTCCCGACATCCGGAATCGTGGCAAACAGCAAGTCAGTCGTAGTAGGCACCCTTACAAGCGGCCCTGAACTTATCATGATGAGCAGAGTCTTCCAGGCTTGATTATTGAGATACTGTGCATCGGAAATGAGCTTCTCTCCGGCATAACGCTTAATTCAAACGCCCATTGGCTTGCGGGCAAAGTTGCAGGTGCAGGAGGAATGGTAAGACGTGTGACAGTAGTCCGCGACGAGCTTGACGAAATATCGGCTGCCATGAAGGAAATACTTGCTAGAAAACCGGACATTCTGGTGACGACTGGCGGCCTTGGCGCCACATATGATGATCTGACGCTTGAAGGCGTGACCATCGCGCTTGGCAAAAAAATAGTGCTTGATGACCGCGCGGTGGAAATGCTTAGGAAAAGCTATGCGGTTCGCAAGCTCGATTATGAGTTGACAGATGCTCGACTAAAGATGGTGAAAATCCCGGAGGGCTCGACACCCATACAGAACCTGCTGGGAAGCGCGCCCGGAGTTTTCTTGCAGGCTGGGGGGACGAAAATCTTTTGCCTGCAGGGCGTTCCGTCAGAGATGAAGGCCATTTTTGAAAAACAGGTCATGCCGCTGGTGAAGGATGGCGTTGGAAAGTTTTTCGCTCAAGAGGTCAACTACAACGTAAGGGGCGTGACTGAATCGATGATTGTGCCTTTACTGGCCAGGATAGTCGAGTCCCATCCGAGAGAAGCAATATACCTCAAGACCCACCCGCTGGGCTACTACAGGAAAAAGACGCCGCAAATAAGGATTCAGCTGATATCGCGCGGCAAAGACAAAAAGGAGATAAGGAAGCGACTTGACGCAATGGCAAAGATTATTGAAAAAGAAATTGCAAGGCTTGGCGGCTGGATATGCTGACCTTTCTGGTCATGGGAATTGCAGCCGGCGTTGCGAGCGCGCTCTACCTTGCGTACAATTATCATCCAGTGCTGCTCAATGGCGCTATACATGCGGGGATCTTTGCTTCAGGGCTTGTAGCGATGTATTTTACAAAGAAATTGACCGCACGAAGTGCCAGTTGGTACCTGGCCGGCGCGCTCCCCGTGCATCTGGCTATACATTTTGCGATAATAGGAGACCTTGCTCAGTTGATGGGCGTGAGCCACGCCTTGCTGAATTTCTTGTCCTTGCCGTGAACCGCGGCTTCAAAAAATGATTTTAGCTGCTTTGTTACCTTGCCCGCTTTGCCATCGCCTATCATTCGATTGTCTATTTCACCAACCGGCTTAACCTCCGCCGCGGTGCCGGTAAGGAACACTTCGCCGGCGATGTACAGTTCGTCCCGGGAAATGTCGCGTATTTCGCAGCTGATGCCGCTTTCTTTTGCAATCGCCAGTATGCTGTCCCTTGTAACGCCTGCGAGTGCGCCCGAAGTTGTTGGCGGTGTCGCAAGCACGCCATTCTTGACTATGAATATATTTTCGGCGCTTGCCTCGACCACCATGCCTGCAGCGTTCAACATCAATGCCTCGTCAAATCCCGCTTTGATCGCCTCCACCCTTGCAAGTGCGGAATTCGCGTAGTTGGCTGTTGCCTTAGCTCCCATCGGCAATGACTTGGGATCAATCCTGGTCCACGACGACACAATGAGGCGCGCACCCTTGTCTGCCCCATCGCCCCCTTTGAGGTACTCGTCCCACTTCCATACCGCGATAGCAACAGACACTTTGTTTGGCATCGGGTTGACGCCCATCTTGCCGTAGCCATAGTACGCTATCGGTCGGATGTAGCACTCCTCCATCCCGTTTGCCTTGACAGTATTGATCGCAGCTAGTTCCAGCTGCTGCCTGGTGTAGCCTAGATCCATGAAGTAGATCCGGCCGCTGTCGAGCAGCCGCTGCATGTGATCACCTAATCGAAATATCGCGCTGCCGTTGACAGTCTTGTAGCACCTAATGCCTTCAAAGACGCCTGTCGCATAGTGGAGTGCATGCGTGAGAACATGTATTTTGGCGTTGTCGTAATCGACTAGCGAACCGTTGAGCCAGATCTTTCCCTCTGTCATTTCATTCCCCGGATCCTTGTCCGCGTAGAGTGTATGGCTTTTACCGCGTCCGCGACGCTGGAGCCCTTGTCCTCCACCACTATCAATATCCTTGATGTCTCTTCCTGCGCGTCAAGGTTCAATATGTTGATGTCGTGCTCGCTCACTGTACTACTGGCAGTCGCCGCTATTTTTGGAACCCTCCACATTTCGTCGCCAATGAGCGTGACAACGCCCCGGCCGTATACAATACCGGCCTTGGGATAGTAGGCGCGGAAGTGCCTCTCGTGGCGCCTGACATAGTCGGCGTCGAGGAATAGTAGGCGCGTCATCTCCGTGTCGTCCATCGTGTAGGGCGACAGCTTTACGAAATCATGGTACTGGCGTTCAAGCTCAAGTGACGCTACTAGGTGCGACGCGGCTTTGCTCTCCATCCTTACCATCGCGCAGTTCTTTTTGCCGGTGACTATCTTGATCGGGTTGCCACTGTCTGCAGGAGGTTTTCTCTGGATCATAGTTACGCCGCCTGGCTGGGCCATGTCGGTTATTACAATTGGGATGTCAAGGTTGTTGTCGTCAATTTCTTTGATCGCAATAGGGTCGAGGATCTTCATTCCAAACATGCCGGCAAGCTTTGCCTCATTATATGACAAATATTGTATAAACTCCAGGTCGTCTTTCACTATCCTCGGGTCGGCGCTCAAGACAGCGCTGTCCTTTTCAAAGTCTATCTTGACGTCGTAATTATCGTTGAGCAGTATCGCGACATCTGCAGCTGTTCGGTCTGAGCCGCCGCGCTCGTACGTCGTTTCAAGCCCGTCAACAGTCCTGCCGATAAAGCCTCCCATCGACACCACGTCGCTATGTTCCACTAGGTCTATCAGGTGGCCTGAGTGATCTTTTGACTCCTGCGCCACAAAGTTGGCTGCTTCAAAGTTGTCGTCGGTGATTATGGGCCACTTTTCAATAGACACGTGCGATGATTTCAGGCCTGCACTCTGCATGACATAGTCCATCAAATATGACATTGTGACTTCGCCGCTGTATGCAAGCGTCCTAGACCTTACCACGTCAACAAAGCGCCTGTTTTCCGCGGCCTGTTTGAGCGAAATTATCACCTGGCGATAAAACTTGTCAAGACTGTCAATGAACTCCTGACGACCTTCTTTCACGTACGTGTTAGCTATTCTTTCATAGACCTCCCTCAATACTTCTATCTCAACGGGGGTTGAAGCAGCGTAACTTCTGCCGACGCTGATGGCGACGTCTGTCATAGAACTGATTTTACCATTATATTCAATGAGCGGCGCAGAGAAGACCGTGACAACTTTCGACTCATCCTGCAGCTGCTTTATCCGGTCGATAATCTTGGGGATCATGCTTCCCTCTATCCCGAGGGCGCTGCCGCCAAACTTGACAACTGTGATAGGAGTCATCGGTATCTGAAGGCTAGTTGCATGGAATTCCCTATATTAAAGATGGGGCAATCGTAGAAAGAAGTCTCATAGACTTGAGCTCGACATTATTCGCAAATTGAACAATGCCAGCGTTTGCATCCGGCGCAACAGCAAGATGATACGAGTTGTCTTCACAATTTATTGAGATTTGATGCAACATATCTCTTGAGCCTTCGCCAACTTTAACTGTCCAGTTTGTTTACGCAAGCTTTGCAGTAATACTCTATCTTGCTTATCTTGTCCATGTCCCACACTACCCTGTAGTGAGCCACCTTGTCGCAAACCCTGCACCGGGCTATGCGGGGCTTGTTGTTGTAATATGACGATGTGGGTATCGCGATGGTCGTCGCAAAGTATTCGACTTTTCTGCTCTTATTGCTTCTCTTCACGATAGATCCGGTCTCACGCTTGATGGTTGTTAATTGCAAGTGGATAAATATTTGTGTATACTACCTATAGGTAGGCGTATGGTCGAGGACACCGCAGAAGAGAAGTTTTTCCGTGAAAGTTACGCTCAAGAGCTGCAGAGAAAGGAGCACGAGCGAGAATTGGAGGAAGAGAGGAGGAAGGTAAAGCAGCAGGCAATGAAGACGCCGGGAAGAAGGGGAGAGCAAATTAAACATGAAGAGATTGACAGGGAGATCATACGGCGCTACCGGCTGAGAACGAAAGGACGCTGAGGTTACTTATCCAGCATTTATATTGCTCATAGTCCAATCTTGTCTGACTAATGTCATACGGCGAAAGACGTTTTGGAGGAGGCGGCCGCTTCGGTGGTAACTTCGGTCCAAAGCCTGTAGAAACAGGCAAAGAATACGACGTGCAGATTACTGAAACGAGCAGACAAGGCGACGGCATTGCCAGAGTACAAGGGTTTGTAATCTTTGTAAAGGGCGGCAAGGTTGGCCAAACCAGCAAAATCAGAGTCACCAACGTTGGTGCGAGATTTGCTACAGCAGAACTAGTACAGTAATACAAATCCTGACAATGTGGCAACTGCCTTATGGAAAGTACCACAGAAGTTTTTTCTTATTTGACGTTTTAATACAATACATACACTTTTAACCTGCAAGCACGCAATCTATTTGGTTTTTAATTTAGGCAAGAGAAAAGTCCTCAATGAATCAGCGCTGAAAGAAATGGTGATGCCTGGCGACGGCCAGCTCTTTGGTAGGGTAATAAAACTAGTCGGGGGCGATAATATCATAGTAAGGTGCAACGACGGCAAGGTAAGAACCTGCAGAATCCGCGGCAAGATAAAGCGCAGGATGTGGATCAGGGACAACGACCTGGTGCTGATAGCGCCGTGGGACTTCCAGTCCGAGAAGGCCGACATTATCTGGCGCTACATCTCTGCGCACGCAGAGAAGATCAAACAGGACGGCCTCCTGGCAGGGCTTGAAGCCTAAGGTCTCCGAAACCTATTATCTTGGCGAGGACGGGAATTTCCCATATTTTGTGGAGGAGAGATTCTCTTTGGCGGCGCGTCATTCTCATGTCCGGGGTGGGAACGTATGTGGCTCCAGTATTCTGAATTTGTCACTGCTGCTTTGCAGACAGGGCAATTGGCATAGCCGCATTTATGGTGACCTGCAAAATTGGGATGTATCGTCAAGTTGCACGTAGCACATTTTTCCAAGGTCTATCATCCTATAGGTAAAGCGTCTCCAATTAGTACTTTTGCCAAGGAGGTGTATCAGGAGGACTTGATTTCAGAGTATATCTTGTCCCTGTAGTCGAAGAATCTGATCTCCGCTTTCTCGTTGTCGCTTCCATAAGTATGCATTTTTCTGGCCAAACGCCATGGGTTGTCGTCATGGTAGCCATATGAAGACGTGTAGTACGCCCCCCGCATGCTCGAATGCATAGCGCGAAGGTCCTTGACAGCGGCCAGAAACTTTCGCAATGATTTGCTATCTGCTGCTTGCTGCGTTTTGTCATTGTTCTGCAGACCTATCGCGACCAGCTTTTCCGTGCTCCGCCCGTAGATGCCGACATCAAACGAATATGCAAGGCCTGACCCGCCGGAAATTTTTTCGTTCATTACAAATTTGTGCAACAAGGGGCTATACATCGATGAGAGAAATACTGCAAATCTGAAATTTGAAAATGAGTCGTGGCAGTCAAGAAATATCTGCTCAAGCAACATGACTGCCTTGTCGTTTAGCCTTGTAAGCAGGATTGACAGTTTAGGTTTCTTTGGTAGGTCTCTCACGCTGACGCTAGCATCAAGCGTGCACTCGCAACGCTCTGCCACCATCTGCAAAATTTGGACCGGAATGTTGTAGTTGGCAAGCCTTGTTTCTATCTCAAGGCGCTGTTTTGCGCTCAATTTTTGCTCAATCGACGTCAAGATAAGTACCATTGTTATGGTGAAGAGCCTATTAAACGCATCTTGGCTATACTGCAAGCAGGTCTTAGGCAGACATTTTTTGGCGGGACATCTTGAGCATCACGTTCATTAGTTTATGGATCCCGTAGCCGGTCCTTGATGATATTGTGAGCGGATCTTCAAGCCGCAGATGTTGAATAATTTCATTCATCTTTTGAGCATCTGCTACATCGTGCTTTGTCAAAACAAGAATGACTTTGCCGCTGTCCACGTGCAATTCCCTAAGGACATCCCAGCAGCTTGAATATTTTATGTCTATATTTTGTAAATCCTCTGAAGAGTCGAGCAAGAGCAAAATGAGGTCTGCGGCAAGCGACTCCTCGAGAGTTGACTTGAACGCGTCTATCATGTAGTGCGGTAGCCTGCTGATGAAGCCGACAGTGTCTGTGAGCAACAATTCCTGCCTTTCTTCATTGAACTTCAGGACCCTGGTAGTTGTCGAAAGTGTGGTGAACAGGCTGCTAGAGGTCTCTTTATGCTCCTTTGTGAGGAGGTTGAACAGGGTAGTCTTGCCCGAACTGGTGTAACCCACTAACGAGACAACAGGCATCTGGGTTTTTGTCCGCTGATGATGGTAGAGCTCGCGTTTTTTCCTGGCTTCAAGCAACTTTTCCTTGATAAAGTTCTTCCGCCTTTTCAGATCCCGGAACTTTACGTCCACCGTGTATTCTCCCATGCCGCCTTTGCCGGGCCTTTCGCTGCCCGAAGTCATTTTTGCGATTTCCCGGACCCGGGGCATCTCGTACTGGATCTCGGCAAGTTCGATCTGCAGTTTTGCCTCCGTGGTGGTGGCCCTAGAATAAAAGATGTTGAGTATCAGGCGCTCCCTGTCTATCGTCTGCACTCCTACAAGCTTGCTCAAATTGTAAAGCTGCTTTGAAGTCAAGTGTTCGTCAACAACCACCTGCTCAATGCCCTCTTCTCCTTTTACAAAATCTCTAATCTCTTCAGCCTTACCGGCGCCTATCCCGTATTGTGAATGGTCTAAGTATTTCTGCGTAAAAATCTTTACAATCTTGCAATCAGCCGATTCTGCTAGAATTCTTCCTTCTTCAAGCCTAAAACTGTCCGGATACGTGACGAGTAATGTCCTGGTGCTCACTCAAGACCAGTCCATGTAATCGGCCACAGCGTATTCGTTATTGTGTCCCCTTGAGCACGTATGTAAGGTGTCCACACTTGTGGCAGCTGATTTAACATCACTGTCGCTTCCCTCAGGAACGTAAAGGCCCGGGAACACTTCCCCACAGGTCTTGCACTTGAGCATAAGCATCGGCATTTCCTACTCATCAATAGCACTGACCTATGTAAGTGCCTTTCCTTGTACATCTTTTTAATCGCAAAGGAACATTCGTTCGAGATCAAATACGTTCTTATGTGCCGGGCGGCACCATTAAGAGATGTCAAATAACAGCAGGTTCCTGATTGTTGCAGGAGCTGTTATCGCCATGTCATTGGCAATCGCGATTTTCGGGAGCTTAAAGTGAAAGCCGCGTGGTAAAATCTTTGATAGCGCTCAAGCCTTTTGTCCATAGTCCCAAGGAGAAAAAGCCGAAACACTGCTCAACATGCGGCAGCCTGGCTACACTGGAAGCCTATTTTGACGTAGGCGACCGTGTGACTATGATAGAAAAGTATTGTGACGTCTGTTCAAAAAAGATTGCACATGGAACGTGATCGCTTTGGTAATGTGCGAGATGTGCAAAAAAGGCGAAGAATATCACACGTGCGTTAGCTGTGGCAAGTACCTTTGCATTTCTTGTTTTAACACCATCCATTTTGGAATTGGAGCGCCAAGGGCGGGCAAATCAATGGTTTACAACAGGTGTATGTTCTGCAACGCAGTTTACGCTGCAAATGCAAAGTGCCGGGTCTGCGACAAGTGCGAAGTTATACTTACGTGGAAATCTTCTATGAACTACCTTGCGGCAGTCAATCGGGTGTCGGAATTGCTTAGAAAAGGCGAGCTCGATTCGAAGCTAAGAAATGAAAATTATTGTAAGACCAATTTTGGCATCCACGCCGCGCAAGTAATAATGGATGCGATTGACAGTTCGAAATTCTAGTGCAGCGGCCATTGCCATTATATACTAGTGGAGCCGCTAGACATTCAACTTAGTGATTCAATTTTCAACGGTATGCTCTTTATGTAAAAGAGACAGTGCAGTGGCTGACCCGGAAACTGGTGAGATGATTTGCAGCAACTGCGGCATCGTGCTGTCAGAAAAGGCAGTCGAAACTCGCGCGGAATGGCGCATTTTTGATGTCGAGCAGAGCGGCAGGGCAAGAGCCGGGGCACGGACATCCCTCGCCCAGCACGACATGGGGCTTGCAACAGTAATCGGGAGAGCCAACAAGGACGCAAGTGGCAACATTCTGAATTCTGAAATGCGGTCCTCGATAAGCAGGCTGAGGACTTGGGACTCTAGAACACAGCTTGACCCATCAGATAGAAACTTGCGTGCTGCTTTTGAGCAGCTTCACAAATTGAAAAGCAAGCTGGGGCTGTCAGATGCGATGGTTGAAAAAACAGCCTACATTTACAGGAAAGCATATGAAAGAAAGTTCACTAGGGGTAGGTCGATCTCCTCAATGCTGGTTGCATGTCTATACATAGCGTGCAGGGATATGGGCGCACCAAGGTCATTCAAAGAAATAGCCGCGATCAGCAACCTGAGACGCAAAGACATAACATATAGTTACAGGATGCTCATTCTCGGGCTTGACATCAAGGTTCCCCTGCCGGACCCGGCTAAATGCATAGTCAGGATAGCAAACAAAGTAAAGATAAGTGAAAAGACGAAGAGAATGGCGCTAGAAAAGATGGGCGGCCTGATAATGACAGAAATATCTGCCGGGAAAGGCCCGATGGGACTTGCAGCCACAGTTCTTTATCTATCATGCCTAAATAACGGCGAGAGCATAACCCAAAAGGACCTCGCAGAGGCTGCTGGGGTCACAGAAGTGACCATCAGAAATAGGGTAAGGGATCTGAATAGTCGGGCCCGCACTGCTTGATTATCAGGAAAATCCTTATTTTGGCTACCCCAATGACACTCTGCATTGGTAGCAGCGGGTTCAGACGAACATATAATAAAATGCAGCTATTGCGGGCGAGACTTGATAATAAAAGACAATATCAACAATGGTGTGGCTTTTCTGAGTCACCTCAAGAATGACCACGACATATTTTACACGCCGCAGAGAATGACGGAAACAAAAGTGAAGAAGCGCACAGACAGCAAGCAGGCTTTCGCGCCGCCGGAATAGTTTAGGCAGCTTTCGCTATTGTTAAATAGTCTGGCTCCGCATGAAAACGCATGGCAGCAAAGAAGAAAGGCAGCAAGAAGAAGCCAAAGAAGAAGTAATACGCAACTGTGCATTGACTTGATGCACCAGCTCCTTTTTCATTCACTTTTGCGAGTCTCTTTCTAAGAAAAGCCTACATTCTTATAGTTCGGACACATGTAGATGATGATGAACAGGATTTTTACTTCTATTAGGGCTTATCACAATATCTCAAACAGCCCGAGAGTTTGCAAAGACTGTGATCAACTTGCCACAAAAGACGCCTTGTTTGACGTAGGCAACGGGATCGCGGTCATTGAAAGATATTGCGACGAGTGCGTCAAGGCTATTGAGAACAACAACAGGAGCTCTGTATAACCATGAGTTTTAGAAACGCTATCCATCTTCGAGTTGGGTCAGGCGCTCCAAAAAATGAACAAGAAAGGACTGTCACCGACCGTGATGGCGCAGCGCATTTAGAGTTTTTCATGAATGGAAGCTGGCGCCACAGCACTGCAAGATGCAAGCTTCGCGTAAACAAAGCCTGCAACAAGTGACGCCTCGTCAACAAAGGGAGGAAATTATTTTTGCAGCCTTTTCCGCGCCGCTAGCGTCTACTGCCCTGGTCCTGTGACCCATCTTTTCTTCAATCAATTCCCCGAGTCGGAAAATGTCTTCGTATTTGTAACCTAAACGGGCCGCGCCCTCTTCCTGTTCAAAGTGACCCTTTATTGGGATGAAAATCCCCGGAGTGCAGGACGTGATAGACTCGTCCATCGTGGACCTGCCGGCCAATGAAATTACAAGGTCGGCCGCGTAGATCAGCTCGTGCAGGTTATCGACAAATCCTAGGTTGCGATAGCCCGGCGAATCTGGCAATTTAAGCGACGGACCAGAAACGACCACAAGCTCCAAATCCAGTCTGTCTTGCAATTCTTGGTGTGCTTCAATGATCTTCTCAATAAGATACTCGCCAGCATCGGTGCCTCCAACGCTGGCTACCAGCGTATTCTTAGTAAAGCCGAATCGCCTACGCAGAGCGTCGCGGCCGATGGTCGTATGCCTCACTATCGGGCCCACATGGCGAACATTGCCACTGTCATCTCCGATGTCAGGGATGATGACGCAGTTACACGCCCGCATCATTTTCTGCATTGACTTGTTCATCTTTTTCTCTATTATTGACGCGGGGCCGCTCGTGAAGTGCGTCTCTGTCACATCGGTTATCAGCACCCGCCTGCGGCCCATTTCCTCGCCAACTGCAATTGAGGCAAAATCTTCGTCGCTTACGATCAGCCCATCTCGCTTGTCTAGGAAATCTCTCGCGATCACCTTACATTTCTTGTAATAAGAGTAATAGTTCATAAGCCACTTGAAAGAGTGCTGGAGCTGGCCGGATTTCACTACGAATTTTTCCGGCCTGTAGACATCTAATGCGTTGAAACCTTTCCTGGCAAGCAGGCTTGTCGCGCCCTCGCCGCTGACAAACATGATGTTTGTTTTCAATTGCTCAGCAATTGCGACGTCGCGAGTCGCATGCCCAAGCCCGATCGGGCTTGTGAAAAATGTGATCACGTCGTGATCAGCTTGACGTGATCCATCTTTTTGTTTGACTGGAATTTTTTCGTCATGTCCTTTACTTCCTCAGCAGCGCCTTTTAGCAGGAAAATTTCAAGGCACCTGTCCCCGTCTATCTTGTTGTGGATGTGCGTTGTTATCAGCTTATCATAGTCGTGCCCCATTTCCGTTACCTGATCATCAGATTTTTCGTCGTGTATCGCCAGCAGCACCGCGAAAAGGCGGCCGGACAAATTCTGCCGGTCCTTTTCTTCGGCCAAGAGATTTCTGATGCCAGCGCGGACAATTTCTGATCTGCCGGAAAAGCCGAGGGCCTTTTGCAGCTTGTCTATTTCAGTCAGTATGTCCTCATTGAGTGAAACGCTAACTATGGTCAACGCTGTGTAAGATTATTAAGATGTATATAAGTAATTCCATATTTGTTATTAACAAAACTATATATTCTTAATAACATACACTAATGATGTGAATCAGAGCAGGGCTGCCCTTGCGGCCATTGCAATCGTGATCCCGCTTGCCATGCTGGCCACGGTGTACACTGGCAGGCCAGCGCAGCAGGCAAACCAAGAGCCCCACAAGGTTACGGTTGTCGCATCATTTTACCCACTCTACGAATTTGCCTCTCGGGTCGGAGGCGAGAGGGCGGAAGTGTCGAGCCTAGTTCCCGCAGGCATAGAGCCCCACGATTGGGAGCCTACGCCGCAGGACAGGCTAAAGGTGCAGTCGGCCGACATGCTGGTCATCAATGGTGCCGGCTTTGAAAGCTGGGCTGGCGATATGGAAACCAAGGTGATTGTTGATACCAGCCAAGGAATCGATCATGGAACTAACCCGCACATCTGGCTCGATCCCGTAATTGCAAAGCACCAGGTAGAAAAAATCCGTGACGCGCTGGTCGCTGCAAACCCTGCTAATGCCGACTATTTCGATGGAAATGCTGATGCTTTTTTGACAGACCTCGATGAGCTTGACTCCTTCATAAAACTACAACTTGCCAACTGTAAGAAATCAGACTTTATCGCGTTTCACGACGCTTTCGCCTATTTTGCAAAGCGATATGGCCTTACGCAGCATGCCATACACGACGTTTCGCCAGAGGGCGAGATACTGCCGCAGAAGATGCAGAAAGTGATCGAGGTCGCTAACCAGCTTGGTATCAATGTAGTTTACTCGGAAGATCTGGTCGACAGCCGGCTCGCGGACACTATCGCCGGTGAAATCCCGAGCGGCAGGGTGCTAGTGCTAAGCCCAGTCGAAGGGATTGATCAGGAGGAACAAAATGCTGGCGTCGGCTACATCGATAAGATGAGAGAGAATGTTGTGAATTTGAAGGTGGGGCTGGAATGCAGGTAGTGGAAATAGACAGGCTCTCATACGCGTATTCGGACAGTCTGGTGCTGGACAACATCTCATTCTCGATAAATGAGGGTGACTTGCTCGGGATGATAGGTCCTAACGGCGCCGGTAAGACCACACTCTTTTCTTGCATGCTGGGTCTTCTCAGCGACTACACCGGCACAATCAAGATCTTTGGCAATAATATCAAAAAGGACACCAAAGCCCTAAAGAGCATCGGGTACATACCGCAGAGAAAAACTATCGAGCAGAACTTTCCGGCCACCGTAGGAGAAATCGTGTCGCTTGGGATCACGAGCGGTAAGATATCAAAAGATAAGATAAATTCTGCGATTGACACGGTCGGGCTGCTTGACCAGAAGGATCGGAGAGTGGGCGAGCTGTCTGGTGGTCAACAACAGCGCGTCCTTATCGCAAAGGCGATTGTCAACGACCCGAAGCTCCTGATACTCGACGAGCCGGCGACAGGCATCGACCTTGAAACACAAAACAAATTCTATGCACTCTTGAAGAAATTGAACCAAGAGAAAAAGATCACCATAATCTGGGCGTCGCACGACCTTGACGCGGTCAACAGGATCGCAAGCAGCGTTGCGTGTGTTAACCGCTCAATGTTCTTCCACGGCAAGACCCACGAGTTCTTTGAAAACCCGGACCTGCTCAGAGAATATTCAGAGTCGAGCATGCAGGCGCACATGCACATGCACGACCACGATCACGGGGCGACCTAGATGGTTCTTGAAGTGTTTGAATTGGGTTTCATGCAGCGCGCCATAATCGCCGGAGTCGCTGTCGCAATAACGGCCTCGGTGATTGGGCTCTTCCTTGTACTAAGGCGCAACTCGCTCTTTGGCGATGCGCTCTCTCACGTGGCATTTGGCGGCATTGCGGTGGGATTGGTTGCCAACGTTTATCCTCTGTGGACCGGCGTCGCGTTCTCTGTGCTGGGAGCACTTGGCATCACAAAGTTGCGCCGGTCTGCCAAGATACCGGCTGATGCCACAGTCGCCATATTGCTTTCGTCTGGCCTAGCTCTTGGCTTGGTGCTCTTCAGCATTTCAGGCCAGCTCTTTAACATATCCAGCTATCTTTTTGGAAGCATACTTGTAGTGAGCTTGGAGGACACGCTTGCAATCCTTACAATGGCAGGCGTGATCTTGGCCATAGTCATCTTACTGTACAGGCAGCTAGTTTATTTGACGTTTGACGAAGAGCAAGCAAAGGTCAGCGGGCTCTCCATTTCAAAGCTGAATTACCTCTTTGTTGTGCTTGCAAGCGTGACGGTAATTGTGTCGATGAGGCTCGTCGGGATCCTGCTTGTGTCATCACTCATAGTGATCCCGAACGTCACGGCACTCATGCTTGGAAAGGGATTCAAGAAAACCGCGCTCATTTCAGTCGGGATATCGATATTTTCTGTGGTGACCGGGATCTTAATTTCGTACGCAGCTGATGTTCCTCCTGCCGCAACGATAGTCATTGTTTCGATTGTGGTGCTGCTTGCAACGCTTGCAGCTAAATATTCGTCAAAGAGACAAATGGCAGAAAAATTGGAAGTGGCTAGAAGCTAAAATCTCCGCCGCCAAAGTCGCCGCCACCGAAATCACCGCCGGCGTCGGCTCCTGTGTCGCCACCGCTGCCATCTGCAGCTGCGCCTGCATCTGATCCTGTGTCGCCAGCAAATCCTGTTTCTGCCGGGCTTATAGCCATTCCCATCAGGGACATCATAGACATGAAGAACATCGCGTTCATGATGCCAGAGAACAGCATCATTGGTATCCACATCCTGTTGTTGTCCATATAGGACTGGAGTTGTTGGGTCTGGCCGCTCTGGTACCACTGCTGAATCTGCTGCGCCTGCTTTTCGAGCTCCAACTTCTTTGTGTTAAGAAGTTGAAGGCCAGTATGACTGACTGAAAATTCAAGTTTCTTGCCACCGAAAATTTTCTTCTTTTCTTCGCCAATTACCAGCCTCTGCGCTACCAGATCATTTACAATTAGCTCTACTTCGGACTTGTTCAGCCTCGTAACCTTGGCTATTTTGTCAATGTTCTTGACTCCTCTCGAGATCGCATCCAGCACCATGAAGTGGTTAGGACTTTCGTTTACTCGAATGCTTGACATTCCAATGGTATTATGTGCAATGCAGTATTTTAAATGATCTTTCACTCAGTAGTTTGAAAGGTCGGCTTCATTGTGCAGCTCTAGGGTATAAACAAAAGTCCGTGTGTCCTTTTGTGAATACTCAATTCGTCTTCATGCAGTGCCAGATATCCACACATTTCGCACGATAAGATGACTTTATCGAGACTCTGACGGACGCCAATTGTAAATATGTCGCCAAACTCTGTGATAGAGTAGCCAGCAAGATCAGGACTTGATTCAACAAATCTATCCAGAGATTTTCGAACGGCATCATTTTTGATGCTCAGCTCTTTGTGTTTTATTGTTATTTCATCTTCCTTGAGCAAGATGAGACCGACAAGTGTGGGCGAGAATTCGGATGCCAGATAATTATAGAGGTTCTTTGCCAGTTCGTTATCGCCTGCGCAGCTAACCACTACTGCCATGAAAAGAATATAGCTTTCACTTGTATAAATTCTAGCCTGGCTGTTCCACAAGCCTGCGCTTGAGCGATCTACGTGCCGAGATTGAAGCGACAGTAAGAGTTCCCGCAAGTAAGGCAGCTGGAATCGAAAAAAATGTCGAGTATTGATACAACATGACGTCCACGGTGGCCGCGGCAATGATGCACCCGCTTTCTGCTGATATCAGCACTATAAGGCTGGCCTTCATGAGCCGCCGGGAATCCGTCTCGCGATGAAGCGTCGCCATCTTGCGCAGGCCGACTGCAAAGTTAGTAAAAGTCTGCTTGAAATTCGACGTGAATCCTAAGTCATGTCCTTGGGTGCAACCGCATACAATTTCCTCTTCATGTGTGTGCCCGCCGGAGCTCCTACCAAGTATGCTTGCAAATGTAGTAAAGCCTGCAAGCGCGTAGGCCAAAATATAGGCCATGGTGATACCAAAGGAGTTGAAGCCAAAATAATACAGGCCCAACAGTCCGCCAACCTCGGCTGAAGCGACGCAGAGCACTTCGATGCCGAGCGCCGGGACAAGCATCCTCCTTGTTTCTGCCAAAAACCGCGATGTATAGGAATTTCTATTTCTTGCTTTGACTGCAACGATCGCAGTAAAGGCAGCGCCTGTTCCTGCCATCGAGAACAATAGCACTTGCGCGTACGACTTTGGCGGATTGATGTGAGCAGATTCTATTAAATGCCGGAAAGCCGGAAGATTTGCGTCATAGTCTTCAGTTGCAGCGCCATATTGCAAGATGTAAGCCAAGTTGCCATAGAGCGAAATGATTTGTATAGTTTTGAATGTATCTACATCTCCAGTGTTGATAACAAGTTGGACAGCTGGGTTCCCGTCAAGTGTTATTTTGTTCAACTCGTCTACTTGGAGGTTTTCGTTGTTCTTTTGCAGCCTTGCAAGCGTGTATTCGATATAGCTGTCAAGCTTCGTGCCATAGGGCATCTTTTCCACGGACAGCTGCATATAGGCACCTGATTCGTCGGCCGGCTCGATGCTGGCTATCAACATCTTCTTTCCCTCAGGCAAAATGTCTGCCGCGGTAGGCTGCAATTCTCTTACTGGTATTAGGGGAAGGTGCCAAGGATTGATATCGGCATGGTTCCACGGATTGTCGCCTTCGATGTACCATTCTGCAGGCCATTGCATTGTAATCCCGAAATATGGATCGTTGTATGTTTCAAAACCTGATATTGTTTGCGAGTATGATATGATAGGAGCAGATATTGTAACGAGTAGTAACAGCCAGTAATATTTTAGATGCACAAGACTTGCAATTGCACCTCATAACTGGCAGATAAGTCCTATGTAAGAGAAATCCGGAAGCGCAATACACACTGGCAAACATGAATGGACGGCGGAATTGCTACTATGCATGATACTGGGATAGGTACTGTTTCGATCTAGAAAACCAGCAAGAGTCGCTGAAATTCTGGATTGAGATCAGTTTTGAGATCTGCCGATAATCCGATGACTCTGCATACTTATTATCAAAGGCTGACAAAAAGTAAAGAGGAAGTTAGCCTGAGCCGCAGCCACTAAAGCCACATTCAATGCAGACGTTGCATCCTTCGGTGATTATCAGCTTGGCGTTGCATGTAGGGCAGCGGTCCTCGTTTGCGTCCATCACGGTTATCTGCATCACCTGCTGTGGAGCTGGTTTTTTCGAAGCTGTTGGGATTTCTTGAGGCGGCATTGCCTTTGGCACCGGTTTGTCCTCTTCCACTCCTGATTCCTTGAATATCTTTTGCATCTGCTCCAAGACGTATGGCTCTCTAATGTTGTGGTCTACATAATCTGCCACATACCTAGTTGGCTTTACTGCAAAAGCTTTTTCACCTGTGTTCTTGCCGGTGATGTGCAGCACCTGCTCGTGTCGCGAGCCGTCTCTGAATACAGTGACACCCTTCAGTCCAAGCTCGTGCGACAACAGATACGCACACTTGACGTCCTCTGCCGTTACGTCGCCGGGCATGTTGATCGTCTTTGCAATGGCGTTGCTGATCCATTTCTGCCACACTCCCTGAGCCATCACGTGATCGGTCCAGTGTATGTCTATTGCAGTCACAAATATACGCTGCATCCACTCGGGGATTTCTGCGAGCCCACGCACAGAGCCATAATTGTTTGCAACTTTGGTCAGTATCTCGTCGCTGTAGAGGTTGTTCTCCTTCATCATGTTCTCAAACACTTTGTCAGTGTAGAAGAACCGGCCCACAGTCACGCGCTTTTCATACACAAGAGCAAACACCGGCTCAACGCCGTTTGCAGTATCAGCGATCATGGACAGCGTTCCCGTAGGCGCAATCGTTGATGTCCACGAGTTGCGGATGCCGTGCTTCTTTATTTTTTCAATTAGTGTGTCCCAGTCATAGAAGTGAGTTTCCTTTGGCAGCTCGTAATAGCCTGCTACCGGGATACGCCCTTTCACATAGTCGCTGTCCTTGAACATCGAGAAGGGCCCGCGCGCCTTTGCAATGGCAACGCTCTCTTCCATGCTGTAGTACGACACCGCCTCTGCAAGCTTATTCATGAATTCATATCCGTCCTTGGAATTGTAAGGAACCTTGAGCAAGAACAAGAGGTCTGCAATGCCCATGATCCCAAGGCCGATCCTCCTTGTCTCTTTGGTTGCAATTTTGATTTCCTCGACAGGGTATTTGTTCATGTCGATGATGTTGTCAAGGAATCTTGTCGACAGTCTGATCGCCTGCTCGTAGCGCTGCCAGTCAAATTCGAACGCCCCATCGGCCTTGCGCTTGACAAAGTTCGCCAAGTTGATTGATCCGAGGTTGCACGATTCGTATGGGTACAGCGACTGCTCGCCGCACGGATTTGTCGCGCGCAGTGGACCGTGTCTTGCGCTGATTAGCGGATTGTACTTGTTGATATTGTCAAAGAATATCACTCCAGGCTCAGCACTCTTCCACGCGCTCAGCGCGATCAAGTCGATCAGTTGCTGTGCGTCGATCTGCCTCATTGGCTCCTTTGTCCTTGGGCTGCGCAGCGCGTACTTGTGGTTACCTTCCTTGTTCACAAGGGTCTCCCAGAAATCTTCCCATATCCCCACGCTCACATTGAAATTCTCAAAGATACCCGGCTTTGTCTTGGCGGTCACGAATTTCTCGACGTCTGGATGCCATGCTTCGAGGATGCCCATGTTGGCTCCGCGACGCTTGCCTCCCTGTTTGACCACATCTGTGATAGTATCAATAATTCGCATGAACGATGTCGGTCCTGACGCAACGCCTGATGTCGACGCGACGATGTCGCCCTCCGGTCGCAGATCGGAATAATTGATGCCAACCCCGCCGCCTGACTTGAAGATCATTGCTGCGTCGGTCGAGGCCTTCATGATGCCCGCCATGTCGTCTGGCATGTCGAGCACAAAGCATGCCGACAGCTGCCCGAGCCTTGCGCCGGCGTTCATCAGCGTTGGAGTATTTGGAAGGAAATCCCTTGATACCATAAGGTTGTAGTATTCCCAGATCCGTTCCTCGTACTGCTCCATCTTGTTTTCTGCTATCGTCCTGAGCACTTCCTTGAAGCTGATCTTCATCTGCCCGTGTTGTGCGCAGTAAATATAGTGGCGTACCAATGCTTCAAAGTGATATCTGTTCAAGTAATAGTCGCCGATGTGCAGCTTGTTGTCAAAGTCGTCCAGCTTGCCGTAGTAGCGCTCGGCCTCTTCGATGTTCTGCGTGTGGCCGCCCGCGAGGTTGAAGACAGCTGGGTCATGAAGGACATCTGCGACTGCGACGAGCGTGGCAACCCTCTCAAACATCTGCTTGGGACCTTCGATGATTTCGTTGTTGCTGTCCCTCAGCAGATAGCGCGCCGCCAGTACCCTCAGGGAATTGATGTCAAACGCCTTGTCCACCTCGTCAAGATCCTTCTTGTTCAGAATCTTCATCTTTTCGTCGCGGACTTTGCGCCTCTCATGCCGATATAGTATGTAGGCCTTTGCCGTCTCAGAGAGACTCTCCTCGATGAGTATCGACTCGACCATATCCTGCACATCTTCGACGCTTGGAACGCCAGCCTTTTCACTATGCTGTACCATTTTCTGGACAACCTTCGTAGCCAGTCTTTCCGCTAATGGGTAATCAGGCTTGCCTGTTACCACAAGCGCCTTGTATATTGCGTTTGAAATTTTCGAGCTTTCAAAGTTTACAATGCGTCCGTCACGTTTGCGTATTTTTGCGATTAGTGCTTCGGAATTTGAATTTGGATTATACTCAGTAACTCCCGCCATCCCGCACTATACCATAAGCTAGTCGTTATTATGCTTTTACATAGAAGTCTGCGTCTAATTTGGTAGAAAATTTTTACCATTGTATATTTAGATCCCCGTCGAGTTTGTGCCTGAACAATTTTTCTTAAAAAATGGCGAAAAAGTTGCATCAATTATGTCGTACACATCTTTGACAAAATCTGCCAAATACAGTCAATACTTTATTTTAAAAAAATAGTTGACATGCGGCGGAAGGCTAGTTTTGCAGCTGCGTACACAATTGTTCAGATCAGTTCGTCTGAAACTTTTCCTGCGAGGGCAGCAAATGTTAAATATCCAGCTACTTAGTCTACACTAGCTCTTAATTATCATGACAATAAAAATAATGATGCTGTGCAGCTATGCTGCCGCTGCTACGAATACACCGTCAGCCTTTGCGGGGACTTGCAATTCTCGCATTTGTCTGCAGCAGCTTTATAGCGTCGGCCGCACGTTGTGCATACGGTAAGCCTGATGCGGGGGCGCAAAAACGGCAGCTCTGCTGCAGCTTCAATCGCGCTTTTGATCTCGGCCGCCGAGAGATCAGTCACGTCCACGCTTGCTGCAAAGCCTCCGTTCAACAATTTATCTATCACTATGCACTCTTGGACAGCAGCTCTATCTGAGAGGATTTCTCTGCCATTTAGCGTCATTCCCTGGGAATAGGTGGCAGTATTCTGGGATTCTGTGAGAGAGACCTTGCCATACTTCTCAGAGTCAAGGCTAGCAAACCTCACGCCAGAGTCGTCTGAGACCATTGCAACGCTTGCCCCCTCATCGCCAAGCTTCTTGCCTTGAGAGGCTGCGACTTCAACTGCTGTCTTTAATACCTTCTGGAGCACATCGCCTGAAGACTCGCCCAGGATGTTGTAGACCGCCTCCCGGGCACCTGTAAGGTTGATGACCATTGTAGACGATCCCCTCTGCATCGACTGGGTGGCACTTGCAAGCGACGGAAGCAGGCCCTTCTTGACATAGTCGACGATTGTTTTCTTGCGCATCGACAATGCTTGCAGCGATGGCTTGATCATGAGCGCCAGCTTTGCGCGGAAATAGGTCTCGTCCTTGTTTGATTCATATGCAAGTCGCGGTAGGTTTACCGAAAGCGAATGAAGCGACATCGAAGTTACGCCTTTGCTGCCGGACTTGCGGATGCCGCTGCTTGCACGCACGCCGCTGCCAATTGAAATGATGCCGCCGCTGCGCACGACTGCAGCTACGTGATCAAGGCTGTCCTTCATTTTGCCTGCCAGCGCAAGACCAAGCCTTGGCACGGGCGTCGCGTCGACGTACTTTTTGTAGCCGTCGAGCAGAGCATTTAGCTGCCGCGTGTCCACGCCGTCCGGCACGACGATTGTTGTTATCGGCAGACCGGAAGAATAAGAAGGCGCGGCTGACGAAGCAGTCAAGACCCTCGCAAAGCGTGAAGCAATATCTTCAGGGTCCTTAATGTTCTTGAGCAACGGGGACACAATGCCTTCAATTACGACTTCTGCTGAAGCCTCCCTTGAAAGGAGAGACACCAGTGCCGGCAGCGCGGCTATTGCGTCGTCGGAGCCCTTGATTGCCGGGATCCTGGTCACGCTCAGAAACCGGCCTTTTAGGTCCAGGCCATCTTCAAGCTCTGACAGGTCGAGAAATACAGTATCTGGGAGCAGCCCCCAGACACCAGCGTTTGAAATGCTGATCTCGCCGGCAAGATGCATGTCAGCGATGTCCTTAGGTAGCGTGTTGAACACCAGATATTCAGAGAAGACCGAGCTGGCGGTCCTTGCCATGACACTATCTACAGTTGCCCCGTCGCCTGCGAGCATTTCGACAATGTCCGAGGATGCCAAGCCTAGCCTTGCAAGCTTGTTTCTGTACTCCTCATGGCCGTGCTCTATGAGGATAGAGTTGACAGTCTCTCGTATTAGAGATGATGTGAGGTAGGCGGTTTGGAACTTGTAGATCTTGTTTTCAACCTCTTCAGTAATTTTGTGAGCCTGCTCAAGTGGCAGGTTCGCCTCCCTCACGAGCGATTGGATTATCTTGTGTGAATTGAACTCTTCAATAGTGTGCCTGCTGGTCCTCACGTACATCTTGCCGCTCTCGATTATCGAGCGCTCTTCGATCTGGCGAGCAAGACTCAGGACAAGCTTGCCCAGGTTTGTGATGGTGTACCTTCGCTCTGCCTTATTGAGGGCAACAAGCAACTGCCTCAATAATTTTCTCAAATGGTACGCGAACTTGCCTGACTCTTTCTTTGACTTGAAGCCGGCCAAGGCCTTGAGTTCCGAGTACGTGAGTGGTCCCTTTGTATTGAGAATTCGCAGAATATCGATCCTGTTCGGGCTTGCCATCACTGAGAAAATCATTCTAACGCGCCTTGAAGCAGACTCCAAGACCCCGCCTTTCTTGGCATCCTTTAGTTGAGAATCAAGACTCACTTGTTCCATTGCACCCCGTTATCAAGGTAAATGATTAAAACTACTTTGTAAAATATTTTTCACTAAGAGTACGATTGGCCCTACTTGGGCTTGACCAAAAAGTCAACTATTGTCTAGCTTTCCACCATTACCCGGGTCTCTTCGGCAGGCGCTCCCTCTTGCTTTTGAACTGGGATGTTACTTGGCACCTCGGGCAGCTTGGCTTTTGCCTCGTTCTCGAGCATTCCTTCGATCTCGTTAAGGATTGAAAGGGCGTCTGCGTCGACAGGAGTCGAGATCCTGGCGTCTGCCTTGACGTTTGCGGTTAGCAGGACGTCCGTGGTCACCGTCGAGACTTCGGAGAGTACCACGCTGGCAGCTGGGATGGCTTTGCTCAGCTCCGTCTGGATTCCCTTTATCATCTCAATGGTAGGGTTGATGGTGTCGAGGATCATGGCAAACTCGTTTATTGTGCTGAAGCGGATCACTATAGCCTCAAGCGCGATGCCAGTGTGCTGCGTAGTTCGGCGCAACCTTCTCAAGTTAGTTAGTTCAGTTGCGAGCATCTTGGCACGGGCGTTGTTGCCTGACTTGATGTTCGAGGTTATTTGCTGGAAGTAGTACGCCTCTATTGACGCAAGCTTTTTCTCGAGCATCGTGAGACGTCCAAGCTGGTTATAGACTACGCCCGTAGCTGTGGTGATCTGGCTCATGAATTGCTGGCGCTTGTCTCCTCCTACCATCTACTATCATTCCGTTATGCAAAGCTGGAAAACTACCTGTGTTGACGTCTATGTACAAAAAGCTGCTATAAAGCTAAGCTACGAAAAAAATTGTATCTTTAAAAGTGATACACAATATACATATTCGAAATGGTCGCAGATGAGGATCACAACCGTCTCTCGAAGAGGGAGCACATTGCGCGGCATCTTGGTGCACGAAAGATCGAGTTCATCTCAACCGCGATCATTGGAGTCGTGTTTGCTATCAGCTTTGCCCATCTCGAATACTATTACATCAAGGACCCGGCGCTCCAGATTTCAAACGGCGAGGTCGTGGTCACCGATCCGAATTACGACAGGAGCAGGGAGACTGAGCCAATTATTGGAAACATGTATCAGTATCACCTGTTTCCAATGCTTTTCATCTTTGGCCTCATCAGCTTTGCGGCGCTCTGGGATGACATGTCGTTCAAGCTGCTTGGTCGGCACAAGCGTATCAAAGCGGCATTCGTGGGCATTGCTAACCTCATCACCGCTATAGTGGTCGAGGATTTCGGGTGGTTTGTCAACAGGTGGGCGGTGCCGCTTGAGAGCGATCCGAAAGGTGGGCTATTGATGCAATCGACAGACTGGACCTCGATGCACCTTGGGGCAATAGACATTGGCACCTTCGTGGTGCCCACGTGGTATTTGGTTGCAATAGCGATCGCGGCGCTCGCATACTATGGTGGCTTCCGCAGGCACGACCGCCTGGACTAGCGCTTGTTAACGGCAATAGCAAAGTCGCCGGGGTTGAGTGCGGCACCGCACACAGGGCAGTGGCCGTTTGTCGCTCGCAATGTGTCTTTCACTGACTTGAGCATTCGCATCTGGTAAATGATTGAGCCGCATTTGCCGCAAACTACGTCCGCCGATAGCACACTAGCAGCTTGCAATAACTGGAATATGAAAAGTTTCCTTGACAGTTTTTAACAAAACGCGCAACTGCTGCTACGCTACATTGGTGTCTTGCCGGCCCTGTTGATTCTTGGCGAAGGCTGTGCCGATGTCCAATCCGTCACCTTGAATTTGGCATGGCCAGTCTGGCTCGTGTGATCGTCGGCATCTAGTTTGAAGAAGAAGAACTGCCTACATGATTGGCATTCGTAAACCTTGGATTCAAACATGTACGCGGTGGTATGAACGCGTGTTGGGGATATAAAAGAAAGTTAGGTGTGCAGTATTACATACAGGTACTATTTCTGGAGCATCAGACCATGCTTGGGATCAAAGCCTGCTACCCTCACCCGCGTGCCTATCGGCAGGTCCGCAGGGGTCTTGATGCCGGGCAAAAACCCCGATGCTCTCAACTGAGAATTGTCTATCTTGAACACGACCCAGGCGTAAGAGCCGGCGTCCTCAAAGCCCTCGGGCGCAACTGCCTGGATTGTGTATGTAACCACTGATCCGGTGCCTTCAAGCTCTACGTGCTCAAACTTGTTGCCGGAACATTTCTCGCAAAAGAGCACCGTCTCCAACATAAGGTGGCCGCAATTCGCGCAATTGTGCGCAAGTATCTTTTTCCTGTTCGCAGCCTCAATGAATTTTTGATGAGTACTTTCCTGCTCCGACAATTTCTCCATCATTTCCTGTCAACTTTTCTGAATATATGGACCGCGGCGCTTGCGCCGGTAGCGCCAAAGTTGTGTGTAAGTGCGATCTCGGCGTCCGGCACCGTGCGCTCGCCGGCTTTGCCCGTGAATTGCTCGAATACTTCAACCACCTGCCCGACGCCGGTTGCTCCGATCGGGTGACCCTTTGACTTTAGTCCGCCAGATGGGTTGATTGGAATTTCGCCCTTGAGGCGAGTGGCACCGTCCCTAACCGCGTGCGCAGCCTTACCCTTGGGGAAGAAGCCGAGATCTTCAATGTCGATGATCTCTGCAATGGTGAAACAGTCGTGCACCTCGGCAAAGTTAATGTCCTTCGGGGTCACGCCGGCCATCTTGTAGGCCTGCCTTGCGGCAGCCACTGTGCTCGGGATCGTGGTAATGTCTTCTCTTCCTTGCACAGCTGCAGGCGAAGCGCCCCTGCCAGAGCCGATTACCTCCACGTATGGCCTGCCGCTCTTTTTTGCAAACTCTTCGCTACATAGGATTGTCGCGGAAGCGCCGTCAGAGAACGGGCAGCAGTCAAGTAATTTCAATGGGGAAGCGACCACCGGTGACTTCAAAACATCGTCTACTGTGATTTTCTTGTGCACGTGCGCCTTTGGGTTCAAGAAGCCGTTTTCGTGGTTCTTGACCGCCACGTTTGCCAGGTCCTCTTCAGTTGCCTTGTGCGTGTTCATGTAGGCGCGAGCCATGGAAGCGAAGAGCCCGGGGAAAGACGCGCCGTTGCCCCCTTCATAGAAAAAATCAGAGCAATAGGAGAACAAAGTCGTGCTGTGCACCGTGCCTGTGTGCGTTACCTTTTCGACACCAAGCGCAAGCAAACAGTCGTAAAAGCCAGCCGCAACGTTGGCGTACGCTTCTCTAAACATTACAGAGCCCGAGCCGCACGCCGATTCAATTGTAAGCCCGGGAACGTGAGAAATGCCAAGATTGCTCATGATGACAGGCGCCATGTGGACCTGCTTATCCGCAACCCCGAACACATTCGAAATGTAACCAGCCTGGATCTCCTTTGGGGTGATCCCGGCTGATTCGATTGCATCCTTGGCCGCATTTAGCGCAATCTCAATGATGCTTTCATTCAATTTTCCATATTTTGTGCTGCCGGCGCCAAGAACGCAGACTTTACTGTTAGTCATCTCATGAAAATTGGCGTTTTGCATTATAAATAGCTTGATTACTGTTGCAACAGAAGAATCATGGGCATTGTGTAGCCTACCAAATGATCGGGTTAATATGAGCAAAATTGCAAAAATTGAATGTTTGTACACACTAGTTGTCTGCGAAAAGCCTGATGCCGCAAGGAGGATTGCGCAGGCGCTTGGCGACGACGCAAAGGAATCAAGGCCAGCAGGCATTTCGGTTTTTGACGTGACAAGTGACGGACGGCATTACAAAGTTTGCACGGCGCTTGGCCACCTTTACGGTCTGGCTGATGCGACAAGGAACAGAAGCGTCTATCCTGCGCTTGATCTAGAGTGGGTGCCGAATGTCAAGAACCCAAGAGTGGCAAGAGCGATCAGGGTCATTTCTGATCTGGCGAAAGACGCGGTATCATTTGTGCACGCGTGCGACTACGACCAAGAGGGCGAAGTGATAGGCCATAGCATTTTGCAATACGCGTGCGGCAGTAAATATGAAAAAGCGCTGCGAGCAAAATTTTCGACTCTGACTGACGACGAAATTAAGGAATCTTTTGCCAACCTAGTAAAACCAAACAGCGGCCTTGCAGAGGCAGGACGATCGCGTCACATGCTTGATTTCATTTACGGCGTCAACTTGTCAAGGGCGCTTGCCCAGTCTCTCAAGACAGCCAGAAGGTACCGGAACCTCTCGATCGGCAGGGTCCAGGGGCCGACCCTTGCATTTGCAGTCGACAGGGAATTAGAAATCAGGCTGCATGTTCCCGACCCATATTGGACAATAGCTGCACAATTTGAAAAAAACGGCCAGACGTTTTCTGCGCAATACGATGGACCAAGAGTGGAGACGCTAGCCGAAGCCAAGTCGATCGTGAGTGCGTGCGTGGGCAAGGACGGCAAAGTGAGCGACGTTGTCGACAGCAAGGCAGTACTCAGGCCGCCTGCGCCGTTTAACATCGGAGACTTGCAACGTGAAGCGTACAGATTGTTTAGGCTTGGTCCGGGCTACACGCTTGCCATAGCAGAAAAATTGTACCTTAGAGCGCTCATATCGTATCCACGCACATCTAGCCAAAAGCTGCCGCCTTCAATAGGGTACGGTAAAATAATTTCCGGCCTGTCAAAGATTGGATCTTATGGTAGGCTGACACCAATGCTCCTTTCAAGGGATCACCTTGTGCCAAATGAAGGAAGGATGGCAGATCCGGCTCACCCTGCGATTTACCCCACAGGCGTTGCACCGGGTCAGAAACTGAGCGGCCTTGAATTCAAAGTGTATGACCTTATCGTGAAAAGGTTCTTTGCGACGTTTGGCGACCCGGCCGTCAGCCGGCACACTGACATTAACATAGACGTGAACGGATACATCTTCAAGGCTGAAGGAAGGACACCGGTCTACGAAGGTTGGATGATTTTTTACAGGCCGTACGTCAGGCTGGAACAGCGGGAGCTCCCGGAGCTTCACAAAGACGATCTGGTTACAAATCTTGGCGTCGAGATGGAGGAAAAGTTCACGCAACCACCCTATCGTTACAACCAGGCGAGTCTACTTGCAAAGATGGAGCAGGAGCAGATTGGAACAAAGGCTACAAGGGCCGACATCATTGCTACACTGTTCAAGCGAAACTACATCGCTTCAGGCAAGGGTGGGATAGAGGTGACGGACCTTGGCTTTGCAGTCATTGACTCTATGAGAGCGTTCGTACCAGCCATAGTCTCAATAAACCTGACGAGGTCGATGGAAGAGCAACTGGAAAAGGTGGAGCAGGGATCTGCTGAAAGTATTTCGGTCATAGAGCAGGCGGCAGACAAGTTGGTAGAGTCGCTTGCGGCATTCATGGAAAAAGAGACCGACATCGGCGAGCGGATAGGTAATGCGGCATCTGCCGACAGCGCGCAGGCCGCAACGATCGGCCCGTGCCCGGTGTGCAAGAAGGGGCAGCTGCGCATGATAAAGTCGTACAAGACAAAAAAGAGGTTTGTCGGCTGCTCGAATTATTCTGCCGGGTGCAAGGCTACAGCGCCCTTGCCGCAAAAAGGCTTGATAAAGACAGCACGCAAGTCGTGTCCTGAATGTGGCTGGCCTATCATTGGAATAGTTTTTGCAAGGCGAGCAAAGCAGTGGAAAATCTGCATCAACATGCAGTGTCCTGCAAGAAAGAAATGAAGTTCTATAGTATGCTTCGCTAAGATCCTTCCACTAACGTAATAAGAAAACTAACGGCAAATGAAAATGATGATGTACAGCGATCATGCACACATGTGCGAATATTGCAGGGAGAGGTTCTCGTGTCCTCTTGACAAGCGCGAATGCAAGATCGAGTGGAAGACTTCTCACAACGACCATCATCTTGCGCTGTTATGCTAGTACGATAATCTATACACGTCAGTCCGCCGACTTTTTAGCAGCGGTAATGACTTTCTAACCTGCTGCACTCGCGATTTATCGATCTCAACGACCTCGACGCCTTCTCGTTGCCCCAAATCGAGCAGCACCACGCCGAACGGGTCAACTGCCATGCTCCTCCCACAGTAAATATTGCCAACCTGGCCCGGCGCGATCACGTACGAGCCGTTCTCAATTGCCCTTGCCTTCACCATTGTCTGCCAGTGCTCTTCCTTCATTTCGCCCGCGACCCACGCGGAGGGCGCGACCAACACATCGGCACCCTTGACCGCGAGGATCCTAGACAGCTCGGGAAATCTCAAATCATAGCAGATCAAGAGCCCGACGCTGCCTGCATTTGTTCTTGCCGGTTTGACTATGGTTTTTCCCGGCTCCAACTTTGAAGACTCTTTGAACCCAAGCGCATTGTAGAGGTGCAGCTTGCGATATACAGAGAACGGTTTTCCGGCGGGGCTTATCATAACCGCAGTGTCATGGACGCGCTGGGGCCTACCGCTCTTTTCATAGATCGTCGCGACAACCCCAATTTTGTTTTTCTTGGCGGCCGCTGCAAGTTTTGAAATAAAGTTGCCCCTGATGGTTTCAGCAATGCCGGCCAGCTGCGCTGCAGACTGACTGGCTGGCGAAAAAGCCATCTGGAACTCGGGAAAGCACACGAGATCCGCGCCCTTGCCAGCCGCTTCGTCGACAAGCTCAATCGACTTTTTCAGGTTTTCCTGCTTGTCTTTCGATGAGCGCATCTGCACTAGTGCAATTCTCTTCAAGCAGTGCACAGAAGTTGCCTAAAATAAAAATAGTTTGCTACCGGGCATCGCTTTTCAGCTTCTTTATTGCCAGAGCTAGGGCGTCAAACCACCGGGCAGACTCGTGAAGGAAATCGAGACGTCTGCCGCTCACGGGAAACCGGTAGCCCTTCCTCTGCAGCTCTTTCCATATCTGCTGACCCGTCAACCGCGCATAAGAGATAGAATATATCTCTTTACCGCGTTAATGATCCCACTTGCCATTGTATGGAGTTCGTGGTCGTCGGGATTGTTTATGGCCTAGAGTGGCTTGCCTGATTGGAACCAGTTCTCCTTCGGATTTTCGTCATAGACGACTATGACATGCTCTGGCTTGGTCTTCAATATCTGCACGGCCGCGTCCGTTACCGCTTTTGCAAATTCGTCCTTCTGCTCCTTGGTTCTGCCTGGGTACAATGACACTAGAATGAGAGGCATGCGTTAGCTTTTGTCAGGGCGGTTTATATGCACATTGGCGACCGGCGTCGGCGCGAATTCATGAACAGTCTGGCCGTTTGACTTTGCGAGCTCGTAGAGAGCAATAAGGTAGCGCTTGATGAAGTTAACTCCGGGGGAAGGCCTACGGCCCTTTTCATAATCGCTCAAGACTGACGGCGTGATGTCCATCTTTCTTGCAAGATCTGCCTGCTTGACGCCAAACCTTTTCCTCCAGTATTTCAGCTGCTGGGACGGGTTGTCGCTCAATACCACAGAGCCAGCGATCCAAGTCAGCTCATCGCCAGTGTTAGATTCGTTACTGGACAAACGTAAGACGAACGCACTCACGGGTGATAAAAACATTGTTGCGATAATTGCTTTATAACCAATCCGTGCTCGTAATGTTAGAACGAGGAAAACATGAGCTGTATCCTCACTGCATTTTCCGCTTTTATTCAGTTGATGTTTAATAGTTCAACGACTCTGACATTTTTGCGATTATCGCAATAGGGTTATCCTTGGCGCTAGCTATCGGTAGTGCACTATGACAAGAGGAGCAAGAAGCAGCCAAGACGACCATCGAACCTGTTTGAAAGAAAAGACAAATCTCTTTGAACCCCAATACCATAATTCATTAATAGTTGCTAGCTGACGAAATAAGATAACTCATGCGGATTCTGGTAGCAGAAGACGAAGTAGTAACGGTGGAATTGTACGCCGCGGTACTCGAAGAAAGGGGTCACAAAGTTATCGTCACATATGACGGACGGCAATGCCTCAATACCTACAAGAACAGTAGCAAGCCCTTCGATGTCGTCATTCTTGACTACAAGATGCCGCTGCTAGACGGCATGCAAGTCGCAAAAGAGATATTCACAGTAAACCCAGACCAGAGAATTATCTTTACATCTGCATATGTTTTCGACACACTTGCAGACTCTGTCAAAGACTTAAGACGAGTTGTCGAATTGATTCAAAAGCCGTTTCTACCACAATTGCTCATAGAGCAGGTAGAAGACGCTTCTGCAGCCCAGAAGTTGAGGGACCTGAACTCTACCGTAAAAGACGACGAAGGCGATGTTGATAGACTACTAGAACGGCTAAAGGCTATTCAAAAGCCAAATACAATCTAGAATCGCATTGTAGGCCGTCATTAGCAGTTTAGAAAAACCATGGGCCCAGAGGTATCCTAATCCCTCGTGGGTTCGATCACGTCACTTCCTAGACAGTTTTGACGTAACTCACCAGCACGTCTTCGCTCTTACGAACATTTAACATTTCATCCAATTTCCGCGTGGCACCCAAGAATCGCAGCCCCTTGCTCGTTGTCTTGTAGATTGCCGGAAGGTCATTTGCCAGAAGGTCATTTAGGACAAGTATCCCTAGATATTCCTTGAGCTGTGAAAATGATAGGAATGCCTTGTACATTATCTTAGTCTTTGTTGCGCCGCCGTTCGCTGCTTCTAAAATGTGAGATGCGATTTCTGTTCTACTTCTATATTTCATTTTTCTCAATGATAAGAAATCCTAGGTAGTATATCACTTGGATGATATTATGTTGTACAACAAGAATAGAATTAGGATAGTTCAAAGGTGAACCGTTTTCTCAACGCAGCTTAGCTGTGAAAAAACAAACATTCTTCTGCCTTCTTGAATAGTTTCTCATATAATAGTGGCAAACGATTGTTTGCAGTGCTTGTGAGATTACCTGATGCCAAGACTCGATAAGATCTTCAGGTGTAGATCGTGCAATGTAGTATTTCTCTTTGCAGCTGATGTTCTACCCCATAAAAGCGAAACTGGCCATCATGAAATAGATCATGCGTCGCTAGAAGATTCAGGTCAATAGCAATCACAGTTCCGGTAATTTGAAGGGTCATTTTGGTCGGTGATAATATCATATCCAACAACCAGTAAATCGACTCATTCATAAGACTAATCGGGATTTGGTTCAACAATTGCTTAAGTGCGATGGCCGTGTAGGTTAGGCATGACACAAACAACATACAATAACGCTAACGCAGAAGAAAGAGGAAAACAGTTACGTGCTGCAAAGGTAGAAGAGTCACAGATCCAAGAGATGTCAAGGACACAGTTTGAGAAGCTACCGCAGCCGGTTCAAGAAAAGCTGAACGCGTCCGCGTAACAGCAGGTTTGCCGTTCTTTTTTTATGATTCTAAGAGCCTGCAACTGCAATATCAGAATCATTAACAGCTAAATAGGCATTTCTTCTAGTAATGGTCTATTAGACCAATTCTATTAATCTTGTAAGCGATTGCTACATTCTTACAAACTGTTTTGAGCGCTTAACATTTGTAGTTGGACGTCTAGTATTAATTGAGAGTATTATGACTACTGTGATAGATCCGGTTAGGCTTGCAGGTTTGAAGCAAGCTGTTTATGTTATGGAGCGCCTAGTGGAAGGCCACAGTGAAGAGCAGATAGCGATAGCATTGGGCGATGACAAGCAGCTAGTCACTATGTGGATGTTATTCCTCGAGCATAACCACTGGATAGAAACGAAAATTAATGGATGGTCTATCACAGCGAAGGGGAAGACGTGGTGCGGAAAGCGTCGATTCTACGCCGAGTTGAAGCAGAGATCTAACACTAATTGGTCGCAATCGGATGAATGACCGATCCGATTCATTGAACTGTGTTAGTCACAAGGGATCTCACATTATTTTGGCTGATATATTTAGGTAAAACCTGTATAACTTAAATTTACAAGAATCCCTATCTTTTATTAGTTAGTTATCGTTGAGAGAAATTGAGTAATATTCAAATGAGAGCATGTTGCTACCAAAGACGTTTAGACTCGTCTTGAAAGGGGGCTTTGAACAAAGATTTAATGAAAGAGTGAGCGCCTGTGTTATGGCATTTCTTACAAAGAGATTCAATTCCTATACCGTTCAAGCTATGGATTTGCATCTTAAAAGCCATGGTGTCCGCATTTTTCAGATCTGTGATAATCTAGGGCTATTCAAAAAAGAGCTGTTTACAATGTTCAATGCCGGCTCAGAATCAATCGAATCTGAAATCATTGTAGAGATATTCAGAGAGTTTGGATACAATACAGACGAAACTGACCTGGAAGCCGCTTTGTTGTTGTTAAAACAAGTGACAAATGAAATGGAGAATGAAGGAATAAACTCCCTGTTATCATCACAGGACGATGATGATTCTAGCAGCGAAACGAAAGGCAGTAGAAACAAGAATCTTGGTGCTACTTTCCTGTTCAGCAAAAAAAGAAATCTCAAGCTATACAAATGCAAAAACTGTCCTGTTGTCTTTCTCTTCAGACAAGACATGGAAAACCACAAGAAGGAGAAAAACCATCTGGATTTTGAAATTGAGACCTTCGTCTCCGAGTATGATGGCTCCCGCAAATAAATCATGATTGTTATATATTTCATATTCTCAGCAGCCAGAGTCTTCCTATTCTGATACAAAAAACGAGGACGATAATAATGATAAATATACGCTGTGTCCTTTAATGCTGCCAACTATCTAGATTAGTCTAATGATATTATTTTGATCTTGCCGCTCTTGATCTCTTCGACAAAGGACTTGAAACTTGAACTCTCATCTGCAATCTTGCGGGGTAGCGAACCGGTAAGCAGCGTTTCTTCAATGACTGTTTCAAGCAGATTGCAGGAATACACGCCAAATAGATCTGCAATGGCATCATGGAATTTTTGTGGTTCATCGTACACTATTTCCAGTCCTGCATTGTGCTTATCTTTTAGGTAAAAAGTAAGCAGTGTCTTGAAATGTGGACCCGCCCTTTCTAATGCTCTTTCAGTGGCGGACACTACAGTTTGTTTCATGACGTTCCGCCCCCGTCCGCGTTTTCAGAAGTCGACAACTATTCCTCTATCCCCTATATCAAAAGATACTATCCGCTTGTCATGGGCCGAGCCCCTAGTCTTGACGATCATTAACTCCCTGCCAGCCCTTTGCTTTGTTTCATAATAGCGCAGCAGGATAATATTGTCTGCAATGCTTGATGCCCCAAATGAGGTATCTTCATGCGTTGCGCCCTGCAGTGCTGTGAAAAACATGGTAAATCCCTTTTCTTTGCCCAAAAGCTGTATATAGCGCAGAAGCTCCAAAAAGTCCATTTCGCTTAAAGTATGCCGCATAGCCGTCACGCTATCAATGGCAAGAATGGACGGCCTGTATTTAGCAACGATGTCTTTGATTATCCTATAATAATGGAGTGGGCTTAGTGCTTCAGGAACAATTGCTTCCAGAATAAAAGAGTCTCCAAGTTGTTCAAAATCCATTCCATAATTGGCTAACATTCTCCTTATCTGGCCAACCGGCTCCTCTAGCGATATATATAGCGCCTTCATACCTTTTTGGCAATTGTCAATAAGAAACTGCAGACAGAGGGTACTTTTTCCTACTCCCCCGCCGCCTTCGATAAGAGTTACGGAGCCTTTGTATACTCCGCCATAGAGCATTTTATCGAGCCCCGGGATACCGGTGCTCAGCTTTTCCGTTGGAACCGTTTCAATAAGTGATCTCTTTGGCAAAACTACGATACCAATTCCACCATACTTTTCATCTATTAGATAATCACACGTTGATTGGTCTATTGCAGTGCCCCTCATCTTCAAAATATCCATTTCCCTTCTTTCAATAGCACCAACTGAGTGCCTTAGAGTTATCACTCCGTCTGCAACGAACTCTTCTATGCCAAATCCGATAGTTGTCTTGCCGAATGGAATTTCGCCAATAATTATTGCTGTTATTCCATAGCTTTTCACTAGTCTGCCGACTATAGAATGTATGAATGTCCTGACAGCATTTTGGTCAATGTTCTCCAGAACAGTGTTAATTGAGTCTATTACAAGCCTTTTTGCCTTGAATGAAATTACATTGCTGATAATAATCTCGAGGACTTTGGACATGACAGGCTCGCTCATGACAGCGAAGTCAATAAATTTGAATTTTCCTTCATCTTCGATCTTTGCCATTGACATGCCAAAGCGAGCCATGTTGCTAGTATAATCATCCTTGCTCTCTGCAAAAGAGACGTATACTCCGCGCTCGCCTTTCAATGCGCCATTATAGAGAAACTGGGTTGAGAGGATTGTTTTTCCCGTTCCAGGGTTGCCCGATAAGAGGATAAGCGAGTGCTCGGGCAAGCCGCCTTCCAACATGTTATCCAGCTCTGCTATACCAAAGCCCAATCTGCCTACCAAGTTATATGCATAGTCTGATACACATACAAATTAACCTTTCACTACGCGTAAAATATGAACAAAAACCTCAGAAAGGACTGTATTATATTGGGAGAGGTGGAGACGTAGACGGTCAAATATTTGCACGGAGACATTTTGATAGCGATCCATTACCTTTGTCGTCTGGAGCAATCAGGTTGATAAATGTGGAGCAGTAACGTGATCTCGACAAGAAGCAATATCTGTCGACGTAGGAATAGACTGGAGATTATCTCTACAACCGCCGCCAGTTTGCCTGCAAAGGAGGAGATATTCGTGGTGGTCTGTTGAAGGTAGAAGTACGCCAGCAATAGTTATCTTGACCTATGAAGAAAATCTTCTTTAGAGCCTTGAAGTTTAGCCCGGTAGCAAATGAGAAGAATAGCCATTGGATAAAATCAAGTGATATCAGCCCATTCGAACTATAGAATCTCTAAATTCGTTAGTACGGCAGTATATGATCTCCATCATTTCGTTAAACTCTGACGAATTCATCTCTCTGTGATGGATCCTAGCAAATTCTGGCATGCATAAAGCTGTCAGTGCTCCATGAGCTAACCCCACTAAGTAATCTGATTCCTCCTTAATAGAAAGCCTCTTTTGAATGCCATTACTTCTGAAGTGCCCCACAAATGCTGGAATAGTTGTCCTGACCGCTCTATCAATTGCGATTTCTAACTCACCTTGTGTAAGGCTATCGAGACTCATCGCCGTTTTTCTTATGGCCAATTATATAAGTGAATCTGGCCCGCATCGGCCTGAGGAACATGAGGGTCATTAGCAGCTAAATCGATGTTTCAGCTCGCAATGGTCTTTCAGACCAATTTCATCTGTCGAAACAACCCTTTCTTACATCAGATGAGCCGTGATGGGCGCATGACATTTGTAGTCAGATTAAGTATTAGGAATAGAGAATATTTTGACTAGTATTATAGATGCAGTTAGGCTTTCAGGTAACTCAAGCTCTTTTTGTTATGGAAGGTGCAGTTAGAGGCCATACTGGAGACCAAATGGCAGTAGTATTTCAGGGTAACAAGCAGCTAGTCAGCATGTGGATATTATTCCTCAAGCGTAACCAGTGGATAAAGGAGAAAGTGAATGGATGGACTGTTACAGCCAAGGGACAGATGTGGTCCAAAAGAATCGCCAATTCAACCGCGATTTGAGGCGGAAGATCTAACACTAATTAGTCGCATCGAATGAATGACCGATCCGGTACCAGCTGCAAGAGTATTGTATTTAAAATGATAATAGCACGTGCATCGTATGATAATCATGTCACAAGACGAATCTTCTCCTGCGCTAACGAGGTTATTTCAGGGCGAAGTAATCAAGCTTCTTACAAGGAATAACGACTTACTAAGCGGAATCAATGTCATATTAAAACAAAACCAAGTTTTACTATTCCAAATGAATGAGTATGTCGAGAAAATAAAGAGCAATAGCTTCTAGTAGAACAGATTCTCATGAAATTTGAAAAGATTCACTTGTTGCAAAGTTTGCGGCATGTTTTTTGTTTTCGATTCAGATGTAGAGGACCACCAAAGAATAGTTGGACATTCGGAATTCCTTAGCGTTGACTTTGGTGATAAATCATTTAATCAATCTAATAGCGGACTTTAGTCGTCATGGCTCCTGACAGCTTGGTCATCTGCTCACAGATTCCAATGAACTTAATCCCTTTCTGCGTGATATTGAAGACTGAATTTTGTTTATCATGGGCGATAAGACCGTTTTCAATCATAAGTGTCAGATATTCCTTAAGCTGTACATAGGAAAGAAATGCATTGTACATGATCTTTGTCTTTGTAGCGCCACCGCGAATTGCAACACCGAGAATTAGTGCCATGATCTCTAATCTACTTCGATTTTTCATTTGCGATTCTTAGTATAATGTAATACATAAGCACGGTGACGGGAGGTTGCAGAACTTTTGGTTGTCATTTAGTCCAGGATGTTCTGGTTTGTGAACTTTTGTCGCTATTGATTAGAATTTTGTGAGCAAATTGTTTAAATTTCGGGGGATCTATTCATGATACTATAGGGCGGGAAGCATATGAGGGGTACGAAGAACTTGCCTCCCCAGCATTCACGGAAATTATCAGATATTGACAAGAAGATATTGAAAATTTTACTCAACCCTCCTAACGGGAGGCCTTCATCCCATGCAATGGCGGCAAAACTTGGGATTCCTAGGACGACTGTGCAAAGAAGGCGTAACTACCTAGAAACGCATTTTCTTGAATTTGCATACGCTCTGAAGCTGAAAGATCTAGGATACAGGCGTGTTGACTTGTTAATCTATACTAGTGGCGGTAACACGACTATGATAGCAGAAAAATTG